>CAIZPP010000319.1 GCA_903934875.1 uncultured Methylococcaceae bacterium | reverse complement strand
GTGCTGTTGTCTGCAAAGGATTGCCGATGTGCGAATTCGTTTTGGAGTGTCAAGGCTTGCCTTGACAGGCAAAGCGAGCTTTGCCACTCCAATGCGTAACATCAGTTATTTATTGCGGGCATGGCCCCGCTGCTAGCTGTTGCAGATATTCATCTTAAAGTAACTCTCTGATATTAGGAACGCTGTAAAATGCTGTATTTTCGCCGAATGCAAATGAATTTCAGAAACATCTTTGCCTGTGCCGTCGCCCTGTTCCTTATGTCGTGCGCCCATTCCGCCCACACCCAGGTTATTGCCGGGCGTGTCACCGGCGTACTTGACGGCGACTCAATCACCCTGCTGGACACCAACAACAGGCAATACAACATAAGGCTAGGCCAGATAGATGCCCCCGAGTTCAGTCAGAGCTTTGGCCGGGCATCGAAAAAGGCTCTTTCCGGTCTTGTCTTTGGTAAACAAGTTGAAGTCAATGTCGAGACCACCGACCAGTATGGGCGCACCGTCGGCAAGGTGCTTGTCAACGGGCAGGATGCGAACCTCGCCCAAGTCAGAAACGGCATGGCCTGGGTGTACCGCCAGTACGCCCATGAACCCGCCTACTTCGCCGCCGAAAACGCCGCGAAAGCCGCCAGGACGGGCTTGTGGTCCAAGCCCGACCCGATCCCGCCCTGGGTCTACCGACACGGCGGGGATCACGGGTGGAAGCGCAAACCGTAAGCCAGAAATTCCAGCGTTTTTCCTTTTGGCTCATAAGCCCCTGGCCCCACAACAGAGTCACCGCTTCTGCCCGACAAAATACGCCTCATCCCGCCGCCCGCTGGTCAAATCGCCCACCCTGCCATCCTCCCGATAGAACAAGACGCGCAGTCCAGCGAATAAGTCCAGCAGTTCATTTTCTGCCAGTAAATAATTGGGGTTGCCAGGGCCTGCGGGATGCAGCTTCCCGCGCACAAACGTTTGGTAAAACAACAGCCCTCCCGGCCTCAGGCTACCGCCAATCGGCCCCGCCAACGGTCTGGCGAGAAAGCGGCTAACCACCACCACATCGAAAGCCACCTGGGGGATAGGCTCGGCCTCCACATCCCGCGCTTGCGCCTCGACCTTCAGCCCCGAACGTCCAGCCAAAGTTGTTATCCGGGCCAAGGCCAGCGGGGAAATGTCCCAAGCGCTTACCCGAAACCCCCTGCGCGCCAAAAACAGGGCATTGCCGCCTAGGCCACAGGCCAAGTCCAAAGCATCGCCTGACGGTGGTAATAAGTGGGCGTTGTTGGACAGGACCTCGGCAGCTTCGGGTTCATCCTCCGTGCTGGCAGAGTAAATGCGGTCCCATTTGTCCCGGATGGCACCCGCCGACATGCCTAGCCCACAGTCGCGGGCGGGGCACTGGAATGGAACAGCTTTTCGACGACGCGGATAAGCTTCTTGTCGTGCAGGAACAGGATGACATGGTCGCCCTCTTGGATGACAGTGTCGTGGTGGACCTGTATCACCTCCTCGCCGCGCACCAAGGCCCCCATTACCACGCCGGTGGGGATTTTCACCTGGTCTATGCGCAGGCCGACTATCTCGGACTGGCCCTTAGTGCCGTGGGCGATGGCTTCTATCGCCTCCGCCTCGCCGTGGCGCAAGGAATGGACCTGCACCACATCGCCCTTGCGCACATGGCGCAGCAGACAGCCGATGGTGGATTGTTGCGGCGAGATGACTAGGTCAACCAGGCTCGCATCGACGATATCGGCATAGGCGCTCTTGTTAACCAGGCTGATCACCCGCCTCGCCCCTAGGCGCTTGGCGAGCATGGCGGAGAGGATGTTGGCCTCATCCTCGTTGGTGATGGCGCAAAACACGTCGGTGCTCTCTATGCTTTCGCTGATCAACAACTCCTTGTCCGAGGCATCCCCCAACAGAACCACGGTATTGCTCAATTCGGCGGCTATCTTTTTGGCGCGGGCGGGGTTTTTCTCGATCACCTTGACTTGGTAGCGGTTTTCCAAGGCTTGGGCGACGCGCTTGCCGATATGGCCACCGCCTGCGAACATGAGCCGCTTGTAGGGCTTGTCCACTTCGCACAGCTCGCTCATCACATCTTTGATTTCCTCGCTGGAGGCGACGAAGAACACTTCGTCGTCCGCTTCGATGACTACCTTGCCGTTCGGTATGATAGGCTGGCCCCTGCGGAAAATGGCCGTGATCCGGGCGTGGACATTGGGCATGTGCTGGTGCAACTCCTTGATCTCACGCCCGACCAAAGGCCCGCCCCGGTGGGCGCGCACCGAGGCCAGACGCACTTTGCCGTCGGCAAAATCCAAGACTTGCGAGGCCCCTGGGTATTCGAGTAGGCGCTCGATAAAGCGCGTGACAATCTGCTCGGGGCTGATGACCACATCAATTAAAATGGCGTTGGCACCGAAAATTTCCGGGTAACTCAGATACTCGATGGCGCGCACCCTGGCTATTTTTTTCGGCACCTTGAACAAGGTGCCGGCAATTTGGCAGGCCAGCATATTGGTCTCGTCGTCGCTGGTGACCGCAATCAACATTTGCGTATCCGCCGCACCCGCCTTCGCCAATACCGTGGGGTGGGCGGCATTGCCTTGCACCGTGGAGATATCGTAACGGTCTTGCAAGTCGCGCAACACGGCCGGTTGGGTGTCGATCACGACGATATCGTTGGCTTCGCTGGCCAAGCTGCCCAGGACACTGGAACCGACTTGGCCTGCGCCAAGGATGATGATTTTCATTTCTTCTCCCGGAATTTGATTCCCAATGTATTCAGCTTGCGATAGAGATGGGTACGCTCCAACCCTATGGCATGGGATAGACGTGCGACGCTGCCGCCGTATTTGTCCAAGTGGTATTCAAGGTAATCCTTCTCGAAACGTTCGCGTGCCTCCTTCAACGGCAATTCGTAATAATCGGGGGCTTGCTGGACACCGCCTGCGGGGTTCTCCGCCAACGAGTCGCCTAAGGAGGATTTCACCTCCTCCAGCGTGACTTCCTCGCCCGAACCGAGTATCAAAAGCCTCTGCACCAGGTTTTTCAACTCACGGACATTGCCAAACCAAGCGTAATGGCGGAGGAAATTCTGCACCGCCACGGGAAAACGGCGGAACCCAAGCTTCTCCCGGCTGACATAATAATCGACATAAAAGCGGAGCAGTTCGGGAATGTCGTCGTTATGCTCCCGCAGTGGCGGGATTTTCAGGGTGACCACATTGAGCAAATAGTATAGCTCCCGGCGGAAGCGGCCTTCACGAACCTCTTCATCTAGGGATTTGCGGGTGGATGCGATGATCCGCACATCGACATTGATCGTCTCGCTGCCGCCCACACGGGAAAAATTATGCGACTCCAGCACGCTCAACAGGCGCACCTGGGTCTCCTCTTCCATATCGGCCACTTCATCCAAGAACAGGGTTCCGCCGTGGGCTTGTTCCAGCCAGCCCTCGTGAATTATCCCGCCTTCCTCGCGCCCGAAAAACTCTATTGCCGAGAACTTTGGCGCAATCGAGCCCATCCCGACATCAATGAAAGGCCCATTGCGCCTAGAGCTGTGGCTGTGCAGATAGCGGGCCAAATTTTCCTTGCCGCAGCCGGGTTCGCCGATCAGCAAAACGCGGGCGTCATGTTGCCCCAAGCGTCGGGCCTGCTCGCGGAGCCTCTCCATAACCGCGCTTTTACCAATCGGTTCGACCAACGCTTCCACGCGCCGTTTAAGGCCGATGTTTTCCCGCTTCAGGCGCACGTTTTCCAATGCCCGCTCCACAGTGACCAGCAGTTTCGCCAGCGACAGCGGTTTTTCCAGAAAATCGTAGGCACCTAGCCGGGTTGCCTCCACCGCCGTCTCCACGGTGGCATGACCGGACATCATGATGACAGGGGATGTGCTTTGATCTTCACTGAGCCAGCATTTAAGCAAGGTGATGCCGTCTTCATCCGGCATCCAGATGTCCAGCAGGATCAGGTCGGGGCGGCGCGCCGCCTTTAACGCACGGGCTGTCGCGCCATTTTGGGCTACGCCCACTTCGTAATCTTCGTCTTCGAGAATTTCCTGCAACAATTGGCGGATGTCGGGTTCGTCGTCCACAACCATGATGTATGCCTTAGACATGGCCAACTCCCTCCCGCGCCATATCCGCTAGGGGCAGGCGAATGACGAATCCGGTGCCGGCCTGCATGGCCTGATCCAGATGGATGGTTCCTCCGTGCTCCTCGATAATCTTCTTGACAATGGCAAGGCCCAAGCCTGTCCCTTTGGTTTTGGTGGTGACGTAGGGGTCGAAAATTCGCTCCGCCTGCTCGGCGGCTATGCCGGGGCCATTGTCTCTGAGCAGGATTTCAACCAAGGTATTGCCGCTGACTTGGGTCAAATGAGTGTTGATAAACATAGTTCCAGGCGCTCCCGTGGTAATTGCCTCCTGGGCATTTTTGATCATATTGTGCAACACTTGGCGCATTCGCACAGGGTCGGCGAAAATTTTAGGCAAGTTCCTTTCCAAGACCAGAGTAAACTCCAACCCCGATTGTGGCGGGTACAATGCGACAACCTCCTCAATGAGAAGGCGCAGATCGACCGGCTGCGGGTTGATGACGGAGGGTTTGGCATATTCGGCAAAGGCGTTGACCATGCTTTTCATTGCCTCCACCTGTTGGACAATGGTTCGGGTGGAACGGTCAAGCACCTCGGCATCGCCCGTGTTGAGGCTTTTTGAAAGCTTGTGCTTGAGCCTTTCGGCGGAAAGTTGTATCGGCGTCAACGGATTTTTGATTTCATGGGCCAATCTTTGCGCCACTTCACCCCAGGCCGCACGGCGCTGGGCTTGCAGCAGTGCGGTCACATCATCGAACACCACCACCGCACCCTGCCATACCCGGCCAGGGTCAAACAGTGGGGTGCCCCGGCAGAACAGGTCCTGCCTCCCATAGGTTCCGTTGAAATGGATTTCCTCCCGCCAAGGCTTTTCGCGAATCAGATGTTCTCCAATGAAATCCATTAACTCCTTGAGATGAGGATACGCCTCCGCCAATTCCGGCAACGGCGCATTCAACAAACCGACAATATCAACACGGAGGATGGTGTCTGCGGCATGATTCGCCGTTTGCAAACGCAGATGGCCGTCAAAGCTCATCACACCCGAAGACAAATTGGCAAGCACGGTTTCCAAATAGGCGTGCTGGCGCTCCACTTCAAGCCTGGAGTTTTGCGCCTCGTCCCTAGCCCTGGCAATCTTGGCGGTCATGGTGTTGAAAGACTCCACCAGAAAACCCAACTCGTCTTTGCTCTTTACCGGCAGGCGTTTTTCATAGTTACCCTCGGCCACTGCCCGGGTGCCCTCGGCGAGGCGGCGCACCGGGGCGACGATGCGGCGGATACTGACAAAAGCCGCCCAGATGGCCGCCAACAGGCTAAGCAACAACACCAGCGATAGCGTCAACGCGAAGGTGGCCTTCAGGGAGCTGCGCAGGTAATTCAGCTCTTTGTAATGGGCATGGGCCGACTCCACGGTGTCGGCCAGTTCTGACAGACGCTTGGGCATGGGAAATATCGTCTGGAAATAATAATTCTCGTCACGTCCGCCCACCAGAACCACCGCACGGACTTTCATGCCTCCGTCAATGGTGGGTTCCAAGCCGACATAGGACTTGCCTTGCCGCAACTGCATGAGAATGCCCTCGCCGGGCAAATCAGGGACGATATTGTCGGAACTCGAACCGCTGGAGACGATGACGCGGCCTTTTTTGTTAAACACTGTCAATTCGCCTTCCACGGTATTTTCGTAAACCTCGCTGAGTGTAATCGCAACCATGGAAGCGGGCATGTTTTCCAGGTGGCTGGCCACCTGTTCGGTCTGCTTCAACAGCCCCCGCATCCGTTCGTCCAAAGCCGAACGGCCCAACTCCAAGGCGTCATCCATAGCCCGGTCAATGCGCACGTCGAACCAACTGTCGATGTTTTGCTGCAAAAACTGCATGGAGAAGTAAAAAACGATAGCCGCAGGCGCCAAGGCTAGGAGAATGAACAAAAACACCATGCGTGCGGTAAGTTGCGATCCTGCCGCCTTTCTTTTCAGTTGGCGGAGCAACCAATAAACATTGGCACCGACCAGGCACAGCAATAAAGCCGAACCCAGCGTGTTGACCAAGAGCAGCCATGAATACATCGCCCCAAGCTGCGAAGAATCTTGCGTGGCGGAGCTCATCAGGTGCAATGACGCGACTATGGCCGCGAACAGCACCAAGACAGACAAGCCCAAAGGCGGCTTCAGTTTACGAAGGTCCATTTGTATTGCTGACTGGACAAATGCCAAGCGGGTGTGACATACGCCACAGGCCGTAAAGGCAGAGGCAGGGATTCGATGTCCAAATCCACAGTGAGGCTAGCGCGGTAGCGCTCCCCTTGGAGCCAGTGGATGGACGGTAAAACTGGCAACCCCCGGATCGAACCCATCGTTTCAAGCATGGCATTGAAGCTGACAAAATTGCGGGGAAGATCGTCATTCTCATAAATGATTTGGTATAACTTGGACAGGGAATGGTAGCAGATGCGATAAGAAATTTTTTCATCCAGCAAAGCCCCTTCCCACCACCACGCAGACTCCTGCTTGATCATTATGCGCAAGACGAGACCCAGCGAAACTCCGTTGCGCAGTGCGTCAATGGCCGGCTCGCTGAAGCGATAGTCAACATCGGCATCCAACACATACTCCTTCCCCGACTCATCGCGTAGCAATTCGGCGCGCTGGATGTTAAAACCATAGCCGTTCGCATGGGCCCATGTCGAGAGAAACAGCATCAGCAAGGCATTTGATACCACAAAATGCCGCAGCTTCATAATCATACCGCGCTTCAATGGCATTTCATCAGGCAGGCATAATAAAAACCGTCCATTCCATCCTCTCCGCTCAGAATCTGACGCCCGTGTTGCCGGGGACTGCCCCACTCGGCTGCGATGGGCGATTCCATCGCATCGGGATGGTCCCGCAGAAAGGATGCGACTTGTGTTTCATTTTCCTCTTTGAGCAGGGAACAGGTCGCATAAACCATTAGCCCGCCCTTGACCAATATCGGCCAGACATTATCTAGGATGCGGCGCTGCAAATGCACGAGTTTGGCTATGTCTTTCGGTTGGCGCAACAGCTTGATGTCAGGATGCCGGCGGATCACGCCAGTGGCGGAACAAGGCACATCCAGCAAAATGCGGTCGAACGGCTTGCCGTCCCACCATGTTGCAGTGTCGGCTGCGTCCGCACATACGACGGTGGCAACAAGGCCGGCACGGGCGAGATTGTCCTTGACCCTAGCCAGCCTCTCGGCTGCGATATCCAGAGCCACGACTTCCCCCAGATCGGGGCGGCTTTCCAAAATATGCAAAGTCTTGCCCCCGGGGGCGGCGCAAACGTCCAACACCCTGTGCCCTGGCGCAAGTTTCAACAAACCTCCAAGCAATTGAGCTGCCTCGTCTTGAACGGAAACCGCTCCTTGCGCAAACCCGGGCAGGCTTTGTACCGCAACCGGGGTTTCCAAGCTTATGCCGGAGGCTGCGTACCTGCAAGGGTATGCCACTATACCAGACTGGGCCAAAATATCCAGATAGCCCATCTGGCTTCCTTGCCTGAGGTTGACCCGCAAGGTCATTGGCGGTTGCCAATTGGCCCGGTCCAAAATATCAGCACACTGTTTCGGCCAATTTTTACGGATGGCTCGTATCAGCCAGTCTGGATGGGAAAAAGTGGCGCATTCATCACTGTCGGCTAGCGCCAACAGGCGCGTCCTTTCTCTTTGGAAACTGCGCAAAACCCCGTTTAACAATGGCTTTGCCCAAAGTTTGCGCCCTAAAGCGGACACTGTTTCCGAGACTGCCGCATGGGGCTTGACCCTCGTGTACTCCAGTTGGTACAGGCCAAGTAAGGCGAGCAGCCGGACCTCCCCATCCCGGATAGGTTTGGCCGCCAATTGCCTAAGGATGAAATCCAGCCTGAAATACCAGCGCACCACGCCGAAGCAGAGCGCTTGCACAAATGCACGATCAATGTCCCTAGGTATTTCCGGCAAAACTTCCTCCAACGCATCATTCAGAGACTTACCGTCCTCGACGACCCGCACCAAGGCGTTCGCGGCCAATGACCTGGTATTCATACACCGACACCAAAACGCACGTTTTTCATAGTGTGCGCGTTGAGAAAGTCGGCAGCCGGAAGCCGCCTGCCGCCGGGAAGTTGCAGTTCTAGCAAGCGCAGTACACCGCAGCCTGTGACTACGTCCAGCGTTTTTCGGTCATGCAACACATCACCCGGCAACCCATTTGGCTTTCCGTCGAACGCTTGGGCTCGCCAGACACGCAGTGTTTCCCCTAGATAAACAGTTTCCGCCACAGGCCAAGGATTAAACGCCCGCACCTGCCTTTCCAATACGGTCGCCGGCAGCGCCCAATTGAGGGCCGCTTCGCTTTTTTCTAGTTTATTCGCATAGGTGACCATCGATTCGTCTTGTTGTTCCGCTTTGAGCGTACCCGCTTCGATGCCTGGCAGACACTTTCCCAGCGCATCGGCACCCAAAACCGCCAAACGGTCATACAATTCCGCTGCGGTTTCCAGCGGCTGTATCGGTGTGGCTGCCTTGAGCAGCATCGGTCCCGCATCCATTTTAAGCTCAAGGAACATGATGGTGACACCCGTCTCCACATCACCTTCAACTAGCGCACGCTGTATGGGTGCGGCACCGCGCCAGCGGGGCAGCAGCGATCCATGCACGTTGACGCAACCAAGCCTTGGAATATCCAGCACAGGCTGGGGCAAGATCAATCCATAGGCGACCACCACCATCAAATCGGCCCTAAAAGCACACAGTTTGTCATATTCAGCAGGGGATTTTAGGCTCACCGGCTGACAAACCGGTATGCCCTGGGAAAGTGCCAGCTCTTTCACTGGACTAGGCCGGTCCTTGCGCCCTCTTCCTGCCGGTCGATCCGGCTGGGTATAAACGCCCGCCACCTGATGCTCCGAGGCAAGCAGCATTTTCAGGCTGGGCACAGCGAATTCGGGGGTTCCGGCGAAAACTATTTTCATAATACTGAGTTTTTCAATTCGGGTTTGGCCGCTTTCTGGCGCCGGTCTTTCTCTAGTTTTTTCCTTGCGCGGTGGCGCTTTAACTGGGAAAGATAATCGACAAAGAGTTTGCCTTCGAGATGGTCAATCTCGTGCTGGATGCAAACGGCTAGCAAGCCATCGGTCTCCAACTCAAAAGGGGTGCCATCATACCCCAAAGCCTTCACCTTCACCTTTTCCGCCCGCTCGACCTTCTCGAACACCCCTGGCACGGAAAGGCAGCCCTCATCCATTTCCTCTGTGCCGCTAGTCCAGATAATTTCAGGATTGACTAGGCGCAGGGGTGCGTTTTTTTCCTCTGAGATGTCGATGACGATAACCCGCTTCTGTTGGTTCACCTGGATCGCAGCCAGGCCAATGCCCGGTGCGGCGTACATGGTCTCCAGCATGTCATCCAACAGGGTGCGGACTGCATCGTCAACCGCCTTGACCGGCAGTGCTTTTTTCCGTAGTCGTGGGTCGGGATATTCGAGAATTGAGAGAATGGCCATTGTTTCAAAGCAAGTGCAGGTTTTAGGAATTTTGAATTCTAGCCGAATTCGGCTAGACTTTGAATGTTTGAAATTACAATTCCATCGAAAAGTACCCGACAACCCATATTTATTTCCGGTGACTTTCCGCGCCAACGCTAATGTAGCTGGCTAAACGTTTCATGGATAATCCCTTTTCACTCTCAATCCGGGAAAGCATGACTACAAAATGGTAGCATTTATGAAATTGAGGATATTGATTGCTTGGTGTCTGTTAATCGTGCCAGGACTAGGCCTTGCCGCAGATGTCGAACTTAATCCTGAACATCCTGAACATTACACAGTGGTCGAAGGGGACACCCTGTGGGGCATAGCCGGCAAATTTCTGGCCAAACCGTGGCAATGGCCGGAAATCTGGCGGGAGAACCCGCATATCGCCAACCCCCATTGGATTTACCCCGGCGACGAGTTGGTTTTGGACATTGCGGATGGCAGGCCGCGCTTACAAGTGGCCCGGCGCTTTCAAAATCCACTAGGTAATTCGGTAGCACGCCCCGATGAGATCAAGCTAGTACCTAGCATCAGGGTCGAACCACTACAAACAGCCATTCCGCTGATTCCCCTAAATGCCATCCAACAATTTTTGATGCAAACCAAAGTTGTGGAACAAGATGAAATGGACAATGCTCCTTACATTGTCGGTTTTGCCGATGAGCATATTCTCGGGGGCGCGGGAGACCGGATATATGCCCGCGGTTTACCGGACAGCCGACTTCTGGGCTATATGGTTTTCCGCTCCGGCCCCCCCTATCGGGATGCGGAAACGGGGGAAATCCTTGGGTACGAAGCCCTATATGTGGCTGATGTGGAGTTTCAATCCCCAGGCAACCCCTCCGTTTTGTTGATTAAAAAAAGTAACCGTGATGCCAGGATAGGTGATCGGATATTGCCCGTATCCACCGAACAGTTGAAAATGGGCTATCAGCCCCACGCTCCCGCGACCCCCGTTTACGGACATATAATCTCCGTAGTGGACGGCGTGTCCCAAATCGGCCAATATAGTGTCGTGGCGATTGACCGTGGCACGGAAAACGGCATAGAAACTGGGCATGTGCTGGAGATACGCAGAAGCGGCAAAGCCATCATCTTTCGCACCGAAACCAATGAGACGATTAATATTCCCAGTGAAAAGGAAGGTTTTCTGATAATTTTCCGTCCCTATGCACGGATCAGCTTTGGCCTGGTGATGAATGCGACCCGGGCCATCCAAATAAACGATGTCGTACAGAGTCCGCTTTGATAACATCCAGCACACTAACGGAACTGCATTATCAGCTTGGCCTGCTGCGAACTCCACGGGTGGGGCCAAGGACTTATAAGGCACTGGTCGAACGTTTCGGTTCAGCCGGGAATGTTTTTCGCGCATCCAGCGAAACCCTTGCTCCACTGGGGTTGACCAAGGAAACCTTGGAATGGCTTAACCAGCCTGATTGGAAAAAAGTGCAGAACGATTTGCGTTGGCTTGAAATAAAGGGACATTATTGCCTGGATTTACAGGCTGCGGGCTATCCTCAAATCCTTGGGGAAATCGCCGACCCACCGCCGTTGATTTTTGTGCGAGGCGATGTCGATGCCTTATCCCTTCGGCAAATTGCGGTGGTCGGAAGCCGCAACCCTTCCCCTATCGGGGAGAAACTCGCCCGGGATTTTTCCCGCACCCTCACGGAAGCCGGCTTTGCCGTGACCAGCGGTTTGGCTCTGGGAATAGACGCCGCCGCCCACCAGGGTGCCATGGACAATGGCGGAGTTACCTTGGCCGTCGCAGGCACTGGACTGGACCAAGTCTATCCGCGCCGCCATCAGGAGCTTGCCGATGCCATTGTGGCGCGGGACGGGGCTTTGGTCTCCGAATTCCCTACCCTGACGCCCCCCCAGGCCGCTAATTTCCCACGGCGAAACCGCATTATCAGCGGACTCTCCCTAGGCATTTTGGTGGTGGAGGCGGCGCTGCGCAGCGGCTCCCTGATTACGGCCCGCATGGCGCTGGAACAAGGGCGCGAAGTGTTTGCTGTGCCTGGGTCCATCAACAACCCCTTGGCGCGGGGTTGCAACGCCTTAATCAAACAAGGTGCCAAACTTGTGGAGACGGTGGATGACATTTTGGAAGAATTTGCCTTCTCCAGTCTGCCAGCCAAACCCCATGCGTTGCAACAGCCGCCTATAGACGAACTCGACAGCGAATGCCATTCGCTGTTGAAATATATTGCGTATGCCCCAACCTCCGTGGATACTCTAGTAGCGGCGACGGGAAATACGCCGGAAGCCGTCGCCTCCTGTCTGCTGTTATTGGAACTACAAGGCTATCTTGTTCCCGCCGACGGCGGCTACTGCAGAACGCGGTAATACTCCCTGCCCCCCTTCTTCCAACTGAGACCAAGAATGAAAGAGAACGTATTTGATGTGTTGATTTATCTCTTTGAGAATTACATGGACGATGAAACCGAACTAAGCCCGGACCCGGATGCCATCCGCACGGAACTACTGGAAGCGGGCTTCCCTCATCAAGAGATAAGCAAAGCATTCGCTTGGCTGGAATCTCTGTCCGAGCAAAAGCCGATCCAAAGTTCATCCCTGCCCGCATTCCGTGTGTATTCGACCCTAGAATGCGTAAAGCTGGACACCGAATGCCGTGGCCTACTGATGTTCCTCGAACAATCCACAATCCTTAGCCCCGCCAGCCGGGAACTGGTGGTTGACCGCGTCATGGCACTGAATGAAGAAACCATTTCGCTGGAAAACCTGAAATGGATTGTACTTATGGTTCTTTTCAGCCAGCCCAATGAGGAAATCGCCTTCGCCCGCATGGAGCATTTGGTTTATGAGTCGCTACCCAGCTATGTGCATTGAATGCCGCACACACCCAATCAGTTTTTTCTCGTATCAACAGCACCCGCAAGCGACAAATGAGTCATAACCTCGTTATTGTTGAATCACCGGCCAAGGCCAAAACCATCGAAAAGTACCTAGGCAAGGACTTTCATGTCCACGCTTCCTACGGACATGTGCGCGACCTTGTCCCCAAGGAAGGTGCCGTCGATCCCGACCATGATTTCGCCATGAAATATGAAATCATCGAGAAAAACCTCAAACATGTACAAACGATAGCCAACGCAGCACAAAAAGCCGATGCCATCTATTTGGCGACCGACCCTGACCGCGAGGGTGAGGCAATTTCCTGGCATCTCTATGAACTTCTCAAGGAAAAAAACCTACTGGGAAACAAGCCCGTGTATCGCGTGGTGTTCCATGAGATTACCAAGCGGGCCATCACTGCAGCCATTGAGAACCCCGGCAAGCTTTCCGAGGCACTCATCAATGCCCAGCAGGCTCGCCGCGCCTTGGATTACTTGGTTGGCTTCAAACTCTCGCCGCTATTGTGGAAAAAAATCCGCCGCGGACTCTCCGCCGGCCGGGTGCAAAGCCCCGCTCTGCGCATGATCGTGGAAAGGGAGTTGGAGATCGAAGCCTTTAAAACCCAAGAGTACTGGTCTATCGAAGCGTCCGCCCAAACCGAGGGACAAAGCTTCAAAGCGCGCCTGACCTATTACGGCGATGCCAAATTGGAGCAATTCAGCATAAGCAATGAAGAACAGGCGCACCGTATCCGCGATGCCTTGGCGGAGGCCGGCGGCGGGAAGCTGGATGTGGTGAAAGTCGAGGAAAAGGAACGCAAACGCAACCCTGCCCCCCCCTTCATCACCTCAACCCTGCAACAAGAGGCCGCACGCAAGCTAGGCTTCACTACCCGGCGTACCATGACCGTGGCCCAGCAGTTATATGAAGGCATAGACTTGGGCGGGGAAAGCGTCGGCCTGATTAGCTATATGCGAACCGACTCGGTTAACCTGGCTGAAGAAGCCCTCAAGGATATTCGTGAGTTGATCGCCACCCGTTTCGGTGCGAAAAACCTGCCCGACCAACCGCGGTTCTATAAGACCAAGAGTAAAAATGCCCAGGAAGCCCATGAAGCGGTCCGGCCCACTTCGGCCCAGAGGTCACCTGAGACTGTCAAGGCGCATTTGACGGCCGATCAATTCAAACTCTACACCCTAATCTGGAAGCGCACGGTGGCCTGCCAGATGATTCACGCCACCATCGGCACCGTCGCGGTGGATTTGGCCTGCGGCGCTGGAAATCTATTTCGCGCCAACGGTTCAACGGTCATTGAGCCGGGGTTTATGGCGGTCTACCTGGAAGGCAGAGACGACAATGCGGCGGGTGAAGATGACGAAAGCTACCTGCCGCCGCTCAAGGAAGGGCAAAAGGTCAATCTGGAAGAAATCATCGCGGCACAGCATTTCACCGAACCGCCCCCGCGCTATACTGAGGCCAGCCTCGTCAAGACCTTGGAAGAATATGGCATAGGCAGGCCATCCACCTATGCTGCGATCATTTCAACGCTGCAACAACGGCATTATGTGGTGCTTGAAAGCAAGCGTTTTTTTCCGACCGATGTCGGACGCATCGTCAACAAGTTCCTAACCGAGCACTTCACCCGCTACGTCGACTACAATTTCACCGCTGACCTTGAAGACGAGTTGGACGCGATCTCGCGCGACGAAAAAGCTTGGAAACCCTTGCTAAGAGAGTTCTGGGGGCCTTTTATCGCCCTGATTGAAGACAAGGATGAATCCATCAAGCGCGCCGACGTGACCCATGAGGCCATTGAAGAAATCTGCCCCGAATGCGGTGGCCCGCTGTCCATCCGCTTGGGCCGCAACGGACGCTTCATAGGCTGCAACAATTACCCAACCTGCAAATATACCCGCAACCTCGACGGCGACGGGAAGCAGACAGAACCCGAAGTCGTCCAAGGAAGAACCTGCCCCAAATGCGACTCGCCGCTGGTATTAAAATCCGGTCGATTCGGCAAATTCATCGGTTGTAGCGCCTATCCCGCCTGCAAACACATTGAACCACTGGAAAAACCCGAGGACTCCGGCGTCCAATGCCCAGAATGCAAGAAAGGCAGTTTGATCAAACGCAAATCGCGTTTCGGTAAACTGTTCTACTCCTGCTCCACCTACCCCACTTGCAGCTATGCCGCCTGGAACCCACCGCTACCCGAGCCATGCCCGAATTGCGGATGGCCAATCCTGACCGTAAAGACCACCAAACGGCGGGGTGTGGAAAAAGTCTGCCCGCAAAAAGAATGCGGCTACGCCACACCTTACGAGGGTGACCCGGCTGACGCAACGATGGCATAAGGTAAGGAATGGCACGACGCATGGGCTGGACATCGAATTGGCACCTTCGGCTGGCCGCCAAGCAATTGCGCGAGGGTAAAATCCTAGCCTACCCCACGGAGGCCGTGTGGGGCCTAGGTTGCGACCCTCGCAACGGGCGGGCCGTTGCCGGCCTGCTGGCGCTGAAAGGGCGGCTAGTCTCAAAGGGACTTATATTGCTCGCCGCCGACTTTGGCCAAATAGAACCTTTTTTGGATGTCAAATCCCCGCAGATGAAAAGCAAACTACTCGCCAGTTGGCCAGGCCCTGTGACGTGGATCGTCCCCTGCGCCCCCGATACACCCGCATGGCTGCATGGAAACCGCGACACATTGGCGGTCAGGGTCACCGCCCATCCAGTTGCTGCAGCGCTATGTCGCGCTTTCGGTGGTGCCATTGTATCCACCAGCGCCAACCCGAGCGGCGCACCGCCGGCCCGCACACAACTCAAGGCCCGTTGCTACTTCCCAGGCAGCCGGTTGGACTTCCTGCCAGGCGCAGTTGGCGGCCAAGACCAACCCACAGCCATTTTTGATGCCCGAAGCGGGGTCAAGTTGCGCTAAAATACCTTGAATATGACCGAATAAACTTGACATAAACTATGCGGATTCAATAGCATTCGCTAATTTTGTTGTAATAAATACTGGACAACCGCCCGCAAGCGAAGACAATCGTGACGATTACAAGCCCCCAACAAACCCATTCCACCTCGGCCAATACACCCAACCAGCACTATGCCGACATAAAAAAACTCGTCGAAACGGAAATGAGCGAGGTCAACCGGCTGATTATCCGCGAACTGAGTTCAGATGTTGTGCTGATCAACCAGATAGGCAACTATATCGTCACGGGCGGAGGCAAACGCCTGCGCCCCGTGCTGCTGCTGCTTGTCGCCAAGGCCTTAGGCTATCGCGGGGAGGAGCACATCACCTTGGCGTCCGTTATTGAGTTTATCCACACCGCGACACTATTGCACGATGACGTGGTTGACGAATCGTCGAAGAGGCGCGGCCAAGACACGGTCAATGAACTGTGGGGAAATTCCGCAAGTGTATTGGTCGGGGATTATCTTTATTCACGTTCCTTTGAGTTGATGGTCAGCGTAAAAAAACTGCGCATCATGGAAATCCTATCGCGCACCACCACGGCGATTGCCGAGGGCGAGGTGCTGCAATTGCTCAATTGCAACAACCCCGCGACGAACGAACAAAAATACCTGCAAGTCATTTCCCGGAAAACCGCCATCCTGTTCAGCGCGGCAGCCCAACTTGCTGCGGTGTTGGTGGGAGCGCCTGAAGACATTGAAATCAGCCTGAAGGAATATGGCTTGAGGTTAGGCATAGCCTTCCAACTCATAGACGACGCATTGGACTACAAGGCCGACCCGGAAGACTTGGGGAAAAACCTAGGCGACGACTTGGCCGAGGGGAAGCCCACCCTGCCTCTAATATACGCCATTGAACATGGCACCGAGCAACAGGCCGCGCTGCTCCGCCACACCATCAAGGAAGGCGACCGGAACCGATTCAAAGAAGTCAACGAGATCATTGAGTCCACCCGTGCTATCGAGTATACTATCAGCCGTGCCAATGAAGAGGCTAGCAAAGCGATTGAGGCTTTAGCCAAAATTGAAAATTCCGAATACAAAGAAGCCCTAGTCCGGCTTGCTCAATTCTCGGTAGAAAGAAGTTACTGACAAAATCCATCATCACGGGGTGTAGCTCAGCCTGGTAGAGCACTGCTTTCGGGAGGCAGTGGCCGGAGGTTCGAATCCTCTCACCCCGACCAATCAAATCAATCACTTATATAGCTTTTGCAGCATTTAAAAAAGCCTGTACGGAATCAGTACGGAATTCACAAAAAATCCGGGTCAATTTCCAGCGTCATTCCCGCCTTTTTTTCGGCAAAACAACGCAGCCACCCCCTAGAACATTTTGGCAAGGAAACTGGTGCATACAACGCAGTTGGGTTCTAAGTCATTCGCCCATAATAAAACCGCCACGATGGATAATCATTCTCGGTGTCGGTGTCGGCATAGCCTGTTTACATTGTTTACCGTTAGCTTGCCCGATTTTTTGTTTACTGTTGTTCGTGTTTGCAGGTTCTCCAGTTCGCCCGGTCACATGGCTTTGCCGTGGCCTTGCCGATGGCTCCGGCCTTGCCCGGTGTGATAGACCGTGGGCAAGAGGGGAAGTCTCAGCCGGTGCGGTCGCTCAGCATCATGGTTTAGCCTTGCCCGTGGCTACGATTACGAGCGGCTAAAGGCCGAGAATTATGCCCTCGAAAGTCAAATGTGATTAATAGCCGCGAAACAGTTCCAAAACCCCCTTGATTTCCCATAAAGACGACTTACCCAATCGAATGTACGGCGCACCATCCGTTTCCAACTTTTTATAAGCTAGTGGGTGGGATGGTACGAATTCATCGGGTGACGGCAAGGCAAGGCTTGTGAAGAGTCCACCAATTGGGCTAAACTTACGCCCTGTATTTGTAGCACCGGTTTTTATGAACGGAGAATACGTTTGATTCCTTACTTTGAACTAAAACGAATGGCAGTTTTTAGCCGAAACGGATCATTTTTGGATGGTAGCCTGTTGTTCAAAATGATTCGCCTTTCCCCCTTCCTGCCCCGCCATATCTGAAAAATCGAAAAGAAAAAAGAAGTCAGCATGAAAATCATTGGCATGACGGAAACCATCATAAACTTGGATGAATAAAGCTAAGGTTTATTTTCACCACTTGCGATGTCTTCAAGGAAGCATGAGCAAAGCAAATCAACGGTCATGTCCATAATTTCCTTATAACAAACGGTTGATTTATGCCTATAAACACGGGAAATGTCGATTTGGTAATCCAATACTCACTCCTTGCAGCAGGGGATGAGGACGACTATATTGACCGACAACTTGGCCCCATTCACATAATAAAATATGTCTATCTGGCAGACCTAGTTTACGCTAAACATAATAATGGACAGTCTTTTACAGGGATTGACTGGCAATTCTATAAATTCGGCCCGTGGTCTCAAGCGGTTCACGCCAGAATAGAACCCGCACTCAAAGCTATTCACGCAAATAGAAATCAATTCCCTAGCGACTATGACGACAAAGCAGATTGGGTAAGATGGAATTTACAAGATGACAGGTTGCTTGCCGAAAAACGCCGCGCTCTCCCCTCTCTGATTACGATGAACTTGAAGCAGTATATTCATAAGTTTGGAAAAGACACCCCAAGTCTTTTAGACTATGTTTACAAAACAAAACCAATGCTTGCAGCAGCCCCAAACGAATATCTAAACCTTTCGCTTGAAATCGACAGCAAGGAAATACAGCCTGAAAGCACCCAGATTCTTAAAATGGAGAGCCTTTCCAACAAGAAGAAAAAAGATTTTCATAACAAAATAATCGCATTGCGAGAATTGCGGCAACAGCGAAAATCGGAATCACCCAAGCTAATTAACCCCGTAGCAAACCCTCGATTTGATGATGTTTATAACGAAGGCGTTGCATGGTTAGATTCGCTGTCTGGTGAACAGTTTTCTTCCGGCTCTATTACGGCGGAATTTTCTAGCGATGTATGGAAGTCTACAACAAGGAAAGGTGAAGATGTTTCCTGATGACAGCCTGCAATCCCTTATTCAGCCAAGCGACTGGTGGGTAAAAAACGTAAATAAAAATCTGTGTAGGGGCGCTTTGGTCTTTTCATTCGCGCCCCACGTTGATCAAATCCCCTACACATTTGAGCCAGTAGGACGAACTCAAGCTACAGAACACGATTCAGCAACAGTTCGCGTTTCACAATTGAAGGTTGACCAACCCTTAAAAAATACAAACCTTCCTGTTGCGGCAATGCCATTGCACGGAAATGAAGTCTGGGCCGCGTATCGGGCAAAGAAGAGACCGTGCTTGGTATTAAGTTCTGACAGTATCTCCGTTGACAAATCGCTAATTCTTGGTAAACCCAATCATGCAACCGCTCCCACGTTTCTAGCAGCCCCCTACTACGGCGTTAATCAAAATAACGAAAAACGGTCAGGATACAGCCCTGAATTTGTAGAAAGAGTTCGCCATTGTGAATATCCGCAATTCCATTGGGACAAGCTTCCTTTTATTGGAGGGGAAGAGTCAATTCTTCGTCTGGATCACCTACAGCCGTTTGGCGTACATCACGATGCCTACAAAATTTCTGATTACATGCTAAGCCCTGACGCTGTGGAGATGATTGATGATCTTCTTCGCTGGTTAGTATGGGGAGGATTACCTGAAACAAGCTTGATAGTGGAGTACCGGAAACTTATTGAAACAACGTTCACGGCAAGTTATTGATTTAACGTGGGCGCGACGTTTCGCCCCCAACCTCACCCCCTCACCCAGCCCGCGCATCTGTAATAGTTTCCGCTTGCTTGATGACCAATTCAACCGCCGCCGCTTGCCCGGTGCGGTAAGTCGTGGGCAGGGAGAAGCATTCAGCCTGTGCGGTCGCTCGGCATCGTGGTTCCGGCTCGCCCGTGGCTACGATGGCCGTCCGGCCTTACCAGACCGCCAAGGGCAGGGCTCCTTTCGCTAGTCCCGTGGCCTTGACGGTTAGTCTCTCGCCAGATCGTGGAGCCTTGCCCGTGGTGCGCTCGAAATTGTCATATAAAACTTGGATTCAATATCAAACCTGTTTTCAGAGAGCATCAAGCACCAACTGGGACGAACCAGTAGGAGCTAAAACTTTAGCAATTCGCAATAAACCGTCATTCCGCACCCCCTTTGTTACAATGGCGCTTTTGCAATCGAATTGAACCATGGCATCCACCAACCTTCCTTCCATACCCGATGAGAACCCCTACGCGAGCTACACGCTCGACCATCATGGCTTGGTGGCGGGCATG
>CAIZPP010000318.1 GCA_903934875.1 uncultured Methylococcaceae bacterium | reverse complement strand
TGCGGCGACTCGTCGCCGCTGGACGCAAAAGGCGGCGACGAGTCGCCGCACTCCACAACATCCGGGCTACAGCCTGCACGGTTGCGTAACATCAGTTAGGTAAAATTAAGCTCACCGAGGTGAAACCAGAATAACCGTGACATTATCCGAACCACCAGCATCAAGCGCCGCCCCGATCAACAGGCCCAACCTTTCATCGTTGTTCTGCGAATCTGCCATGATCTTGGCGATGGCATCATCGCGAAGCTCTCCGGTCAATCCATCGCTGCACAGGAGCAGTGTGTCACCGATGGACAATTCATCTTCCACTTGGTCAACTGTGACCGTCTCGCCATCCGCCCCCCCGACTCCCAAACCCTGGGCAATAATGTTCCGAAAAGGATGGGTATGCATCTCTTCTTCCGCAATCATCCCCCTTTCCAGCAACAACTGGACATAGGAATGATCTTTGGTCAGCTTGCACAACTCGGTCCCGTTCCATAAGTAGGCCCGACTATCCCCCACCCAAGCGATTTGATAATGCAAGCCTTCAAGCTTCAATGCCACCACGGTCGAGCCCATATTCCAGCCCCCCTCGCCCTGGGCCACCGCATCCCGAATCGCCTGGTGCGCCTGCTTTATTGCGCCTGACAGACTTTCGCCTTGCTGGATGCAGCGAGGAATTTCCTTGACTACGATGGCACTGGCCACCTCTCCCGCATGATGCCCGCCCATTCCGTCTGCCACTATCCATAATCCAATGGCGGGTGCGGCAAACAAAGCATCTTCATTAGCTTCCCGCACCAAGCCGCACTGTGTTTCACAAGCATCGCTGAAGTTTATTATTGAATTCTGCATTTCTGATTCGACTGTATGGACATTCGCTATATTTGATTCGGTTTTCAACCCAATCGTGGCAATGGTTTAATATACACACCTGAGTCTGGACGGACTGGTGGGACTCATGGCGAGAGTAGCACGCCTCAACCAACACTTCAAATCGAGAATATCCTAAGTGACCATTTGCGCTGCCATCCAATCAAAATTTACCTTTTGTTTCCCCTTAACATCTCTTGCAATAGCAAAAGATAGCGTAAAATCCACACCTAATATTGACGAACCCAGCCGAATTGGAGATATCCCTTTGTTTAAGACTTTATTACTTGCCATTTCCGCCGGTCTGATTCTCGTAGGCTGCGAGTCTAAACCAGAAGCGGAAAAACCAGCAACCGACACTGCCCCATCCACCCAAATTGATCAGGAGTGGCACCCCTCCACGCTCTCTGAGCAAACCATAGCCAAAGCCAATGCTGCCGTGACGGATTATCGCAAATGCCTGGGCGAAGAAATCAAGGCTAGAGCCGAAGACAGGGCAGACCCCCGCGAGATCGCAAATAGCATACTGAAAAATTGCGAGAATCGGCTGCCAGCCATCAAATCTGCCTTCGATGCCGAAAATGTCCCTGCCGCCATTAGTGAGCGTTACCTGCGCAAGACCCGCAGCCAAGGTGCTCAAAGCGTTTTGCGCACCGTCATGGGCGTACACGCAGAGCGTGCCGGACAGGAAGAAGAAGCCAAAGCCACCACCTCTGGCAACACCAAGCAATAACCAAGGGACCTAACCGTCCAATAATATTAAGATTATAGAGGAGCCGAATGAACATCGACCTGACCTTGATCCCCGACACATTCGATGCCGTCCATGCCGGACTGCTCGCCACCGTGGCCGGATTGCTAATTTTGCAAATCCTATTCCTGACCGTTGCCTTTATTGCCATCAATAGACGGCGCGAGACCGCACAGGCCACCCCGCGGTCGGCAGAAACGCCCGCCGCGCCCCCTCCCTTGCCCGCTGCCCCGAAAGTTTCGGCCCCCGAAAGCAAACCCGAACCGGCGCGTGTCAAGCCTGAAACCGTGATCATCAAGGAATACACCCCTGACGCCGCGCTGCAACTTTTAGGTTTGCTGCAGAAGGAGGCCCGTTTCATCGACTTTGCCCAAGAAGATGTCAGCCAATATTCGGATGCCGACATCGGTGCGGCGGCGCGGGTGGTACATGAAGGTTGCCGTAAAGTGCTGCGCCAACATTTTGAACTGGATTCCGTGCGCAGCGAACCCGAGGGCAAACGCATCACCCTGCCTAAGGGATTTGATGCCGGTAGCATCCGCATTACCGGCAATATCATAGGCGCTGCCCCGTTCACGGGCACATTGGTGCATCGTGGCTGGAAAGCGACCGAGGT
Organism: uncultured Methylococcaceae bacterium; assembly: GCA_903934875.1. GTDB lineage: Bacteria > Pseudomonadota > Gammaproteobacteria > Methylococcales > Methylococcaceae > Methylumidiphilus. The sequence goes on along the minus strand of CAIZPP010000318.1, from coordinate 3,593 downwards.
CAAGCTGCCGAAAGTCACAGAAGGCCATGATGTTAAAATTGTCGCCCCGGCGGAGGTTGAGTTATGAGCGAGAATTCCCGTTTTTCCGTAGGCATAGACTTGGGGACAACCAACAGTGTCGTCTCCTATCTGGAATTGAGCCAATGCGACGGCGAACACGCACCGCTGCAAGTGCTGCCGATTCCCCAACTCACCAGCCCCGGTTTGGTTGGCGAAAAATACCAACTGCCCTCCTTCGTCTACCAAGCCCATGAATCAGAACTGGCCGAAGGCGATATTGCCTTGCCTTGGGATGATAGCCCTGAGGCCGTGGTCGGCGAAATCGCCCGCCAACTGGGCAGCAAAACCCCCATCCGCCTGGTCTCCAGCGCCAAGAGCTGGCTTTGCCATAGCGGGGTGGACTGCCGCTCCGCCATCCTGCCAGTGCAATCACCGGAGGAAGTGCCGCGCCTGTCGCCGTTTCAAGCGTCCGTCGATTACCTGCGCCACATGCGTGACGCATGGAACGACCAATTCCCCGACGACCCCTTATGCGACCAGGAACTGGTCATCACCGTACCCGCATCCTTCGACCCGGCGGCCCGCGAACTGACCGTGGAAGCGGCCCATACTTTGGGGTTGCGCCAAGCTATTCTGCTAGAAGAACCGCAATCGGCCCTGTACAGTTGGATTCAGGCCAGTGAAGGCGGATGGCGCAAGCAAGCCAAACCCGGCGATGTGATCCTAGTCGTCGATGTCGGCGGCGGCACCACCGACCTCTCCCTGATCGCCGTCACCGAGGACGAAGGCAATCTGCTGCTCAACCGGATTGCCATCGGCGACCATATCCTGCTGGGCGGTGACAATATGGACTTGGCATTGGCCTATGTCCTGAAGATGAAGATGGAAAAGGAAGGCAAGCGCCTGGAGCCTTGGCAAATCCAAGCGCTCATGCACGGTTGCCGCGATGCCAAGGAGACCCTGCTGTCGGACCCGGAAGCGCAAGAAATCGCCGTGGTCGTGCCCAGCCGCAGCTCCTCGTTGATCGGCGGCACCTTGCGCACCGCCCTGACCCGCGAAGAAGTCAGCCGCACCTTGGTGGAAGGCTTCTTCCCCAAGGTCAAAGCCTCCGACCGGCCTGCCGCACAGACGCGCAGCGGCCTGACCACCCTTGGCCTGCCTTACGCCAAAGATGCCCGCATCACCTGCCATGTGTCTGCTTTCCTTGCCCGGCAGGTCAATGCGACCGAGGAACTCGCAGGCTTCAACCCGCCGCCCGACGCGACCTTTATCCACCCCACTGCACTGCTGTTCAACGGCGGTGTTTTCAAGTCCGATGCCCTCGCCCAGCGCTTGCTGGAAGTGCTCAACAACTGGCTAGTCGAAGAGGGCGCACCCGAAGCCCGACTGCTAACCGGCGCAGACCTAGACTTGGCAGTGGCGCGTGGAGCGGCTTATTACGGCTATGTGCGCCAAGGCAAGGGAGTGCGCATCCGTGGTGGCACGGCGGCGGCCTACTATGTCGGCGTGGAAAGTGCGATGCCGGCGGTACCCGGTTTCCCGCCGCCTCTGGAAGCCTTGTGCATCGCCCCCTTCGGCATGGAGGAAGGCACAGGCGCGGAGCTGCCCCACGACGAGTTTGGCCTAGTCGTCGGCGAACCCGTACGATTCCGCTTCTTCGGCTCCAATGTGCGCCGTGACGATGTGGTCGGCACCCGCTTGGATTACTGGGACGAAGACGAACTGCGCGAACTCAACGAAATCGAGGTGCATCTGTCGTCGGAAAACCGCAGGCCCGGCGAAGTCGTACCCGTACACCTTGCCGCCCATGTCACTGAAGTCGGCACCCTGCGGCTGGAGGCCGTCGCCACCAGCAACGGCGAACGCTGGAAAGTCGAATTCGACGTGCGCGCCGGTGATGTGCCCAACGCGGACGAACCCGCCAGTTTTGATGACGTGCCGGAAAACCCCATCGAGTTTTTGGATGAGGAAGGGGAGGAAGGCAATGCAGAGGGACAACATCAGGAAGATCAACCGGCCAAAAAGTCGCTGTGGCCGTTTAACAAGTAACTGATGTTACCGCATTTTCAACATCAAAGAGTTACTTAATAGCTGGAATGAAAGGGCAAGATATTCAGTTAACTTGAAACGTTAGCTGAATATCCTTTATTAGGTATATTTTAAAGATGATAATGCTGTACATAAAGATTTCTTCATGCTTCAAATACCCTTTGCAGAAATGTATACCAACCAATAATGTAAACGCGTATAATAATGCAATTATTGGCTTCCCTCAACGCGGTAAGGCGCAACAGGCGTAAGCCTGAGTTCTGGCAAGGTCATTTTGTTGCTCGACAAACAACGCCCTATGTGCCACTATATCGCAAGGAGTCCCGATTTGCATTTATGTACAGCGTTTTTTTAACAAAGAAAAATAATAAAGGACACTCAATCAAACCATCCTGTGTGTGAATTGCTTTGCAAAATGATATACCTCAACAAGTAACTTTTCGATATTAAAAACTCTGTAAAATGAATAAAATACCTATAGATCGTGAAGACCTAATCCTCGCCCTAACCAGCCACTTCCAAATTCATCAGGGTGCTTATTACCTAGATAAAGAAACCGGGGCTTTAATTTTGTTCATAGAGGAATTCAAGGATGATCCTGACTACGGAATACCCGATGACATCCAGGACAACCCCCGTTATCTGTGTATCACCCCGTTTGAATCCTATCAGACTTACCCAATCATGGAAGATTTCATTGAAACCTTGGAAGCGGGGAAAATTGCTGACCGCTTGACGCAAGCGATCAATGGCAGGAAACCATTCCGCCATTTTAAAGACACTTTATTAGAATATCCTGGCTTATCTGAGCAATGGTTCCAGTTTGAAGAAACAGCCCTAATTCGGATGACTGAAACATGGTGCAAGGATAATGGAATTAAGCCCGAATGGATAGGCAAGGCTTGAAGGAAAAACTTTTTTGGAACTTTATCGGATAACGACCCCTCTTACCTGCGAAGATACAGGCATTAAAGCAAATTCGTTCCTTGGCATTTACAGCGTTTTCATCTTTAACATAAAACTAAAAAATGGTTCTCAGTGATGCTTTTCATTTAATTGTGTATCCTGCACTCTTTACTAGCTATCATGTAATTGTTAGATATTGAAAACGCTGAATGCCCCCCGAATCGACCCCCCAAGCCCGCTACCTCGTCGGCATTGACCTAGGCACTACCCATACGGTCGTGGCCTACGCCGACACTGCGCAGACTGAAAATCTCAAAATCGAGATTTTCACTATCGCACAATTGACCGGCAGCGGTGAAATCACCCCCCTGCCCTTGCTACCCTCGGTGTACTACCAACCCGCAGCCGGGGAAATGGCGGAAGCGGATACGCGTCTGCCTTGGCACGAAACCTGTGACGATACCCGCCCTGTCATCGGCGAACTGGCCCGGCTATTGGGTTCGAAAACCCACGGGCGCACCATCACCAGCGCCAAAAGTTGGCTGTCGCATGGGGCTGTGGACCGCAACGCGCCCATTTTGCCCTGGGGTGCGGCGGAGAATGTGGCAAAAATTTCGCCGATTGAGGCCAGCGCATCC
>CAIZPP010000317.1 GCA_903934875.1 uncultured Methylococcaceae bacterium | reverse complement strand
TCGCCTCCGGTTGCTCTCCACCCCGCCTCACAGCGACGCAGTTACCTTCGGCTACGGGGTTTATGGCTTGCCCCGATACGGACTCTCACCGTACTATGTGTACGCCATCACGGGCGCACGGAGTGCGGCGACTCGTCGCCGCATGGCTCTAAGGCAGCGACTCGTCGCCGCATGGCTCTAAGGCGGCGACGAGTCGCCGCACTCCACAAACTCATCCGCTTGGGCTGAACGATGACCAAGGCCGACAATTAAATACGACAGGAGTATGTCATTTACCCAAGCTGTTGTTTTTCCGATAACAAGTCAGCGAGTAATCCGTAATCCGCCAGACTCAATCTCTCTGCCCGGATGCCGGGATCAATGGACAAACTTTCGATTTCACCGGCTGAAAACAAGGCACCTAAGGCATTGCGCAAGGTCTTGCGGCGCTGGGAAAACGCGGCAACCACCACGCGGTTCAAAATATCGGGCGCTACGCACAACGGCTTTTCAGCATGGGGCACAAGACGCACGACAGAGGAGACTACCTGCGGCTGTGGATGAAAACTTTCAGGGTAAACATCCAGCAAATGGTCCATGTCGCAATAGTAACGCGCCATCACAGACAACCTCCCATATTCCTTGCCGCCGGGTTCGGCGCAAAGGCGCTGCACAACCTCTTTTTGCAGCATGAAGTGCATATCCTTAATGCAAAAACTCTGTTCAAAAAGGTGGAATAAAAGCGGGGTTGAAATGTTGTAAGGCAGGTTGCCTATCACGCGCAAACGGTTTCCGTCGGCCAGCGAGGAAAAATCAAATTTCAACGCGTCGCCTGAATGGATGTGGAGCTTTTCTGCCGAGGCGAATTTGTCCGTTAATTTCTCCACTAAGTCGCGATCCAACTCGACCACATCCAATCTCCCGCATTCGCGCAACAACCGCCACGTCAACGCCCCAAGTCCAGGCCCAATTTCCACCAGTTGCTCGTCGGCACGGGGGGAAATGGCCGCAACGATGGCATGGACCACACGTTCATCGACCAGAAAGTTTTGTCCGAACCGCTTGCGGGGCTTATGGTTCATATAGCAAATCACCTTGCCAGGCTGGTGCTTGGCGTTCCCTCTGGGAGCGCCAAGCACCAGCTTGGCCATTGGATGGAATGTTCTTTATTGGCTATCACTTTAGCCACGCTGGGGTAGGTTGCGGCACATGCCGATGGCCGCGTTAATTGCGCTCTCCAGGCTGCCCGTGTCAATCTGCCCGGTGCCGGCCAAATCAAGGGCGGTGCCATGGTCTACGGACGTGCGGATAATGGGTAAGCCGAGGGTGATGTTGACTGCGCGGCCAAATCCCTTATGCTTCAAAACCGGGAGTCCTTGGTCATGGTACATTGCCAACACCGCGTCGGCACGGGCTAGGTATTTGGGCAAAAAAACAGTATCGGCGGGAAGCGGCCCGTGCAAATCCATCCCCTCCCCCTTAAGCGCAAGCAAAACCGGTTCGATGACATCCAACTCCTCCCTTCCCAAATGTCCGCCCTCCCCTGCATG
>CAIZPP010000316.1 GCA_903934875.1 uncultured Methylococcaceae bacterium | reverse complement strand
TATTCAGAAATGTATGAAAACCAATCATTTAAACGCCTATAATAATGCACTTATGGGCTACCCTCAACGCGGTAAGGCGAGATACAGCAATTCCCAATTTGGCCCGAAGCACCGTCATTTCGGCAGGGATGCCGAAATCCAGGCCAAGGACAGTACCTAGGCAACTGATTAAGCCCATCATAATCAATGTTTTGCCATCCGTGGTCGCTGGATTTCGGCATCCCTGCCGAAATGACCGGGTTCTATTTATCGTTTTTTCGCCCAAACTGAGAATTGCTGGGCGAGATAGGCGTAAGCCACAGTTCTGGCATCGTTTTTTATTGCTGGGGATTTGGGCAGGCGCTTGATCCACAACCGGCAAAGCGCATACAGTGCATCCAAGTCGGTTTGGACCTCACGCCGATAGGGGGCGTCAATCAATAAGCGCCCCGCGCCTTGGCTAAAACTGTTGCCGCCCAAGGGGCCGTCGAGAAAGGTCAACCACTGCTCGCCCACCAAGCTGGCAACCTGCTCGCGGGGATAGAGGCTTAATGCAATTCTGCGCAACAGAATCGCCAATTGCTGCACTTTGTCACGCGCATCCGCATTGCTTTGGGCAATCGACTCCAGTTCGGCCAGAGCCAGTTTCCCCACCGTCATGCGCCGCACCCATCGCCACAGCCAGAACAGCAAAGCCAACAGAGCAGGAACAGCGAACAACAGCAACCACCAACCGGGAGCGGGTGGCCACCAATGCATCGGATCAGGCAGGTGAATATCGCGCAGGGGGAGATTGGGTTCCATGGGTTCAACGCTTGGTATGGGCGATGCGCAGGCTTTCCCGCAACACCTGCAACGGATCATCGGTGGTTTGGCAGGGAATAAAGCGCATCCGGTATTGACGGGCAATCTGGGCAATGGAATCGCGGCGGAGTGCGAAACGGTCAGTGTGCAACTTGGTAGCGGCAGGCGATGCGTCCAGCGACAGTTCGCTTCCGGCATGGGCGAAACGGTAGCGTCCGCTGGCCGGCAGTTGGCTTTCCAACGGGTCGTAGAGGAACACCAACGCGACATCGCAATGCCGGCGCAGACGCATCAGGCTAAATTCACCGGTTTTGCCGAGTCCGCGAAAATCACTGAACACAAAAACCAGGCTACCTGGCCGGGCATGATGCACCAGCCGGGCCAAAGCCTGGTCTAGGCCGTCGGTGGCTCTGTGCCCAGCCGAAGGTTCCGCGTCGACCAGTTTTTGCAACAGATGCAGCACCGAGCGCCGCCCGTGCTCCGGCTTTAACTCGACACCACCTTCTTCGGTAAACACCTGGCCGCCGATGCGGTCGCCGTGGTGTTCCGCACTCCAGGCGGTTAGCGCGGCCAGACGTGCGGCCTGGACATACTTGAATACACCCCGAGTGGCGAAAAACATTGCCGCACGGGCATCCACGGAGAGGAATACGGGGCGTTCCCGCTCTTCCCGATACAGCTTGGTATGGGCCTTGCCGGTGCGGGCGGTGACGCGCCAGTCCATATTGCGGGCATCGTCGCCGGGGGTGTATGGCCTGGTTTCGTCAAACTCCATGCCCCGCCCCTTGAAGCTGGACAGGTAATTGCCACTCTGCGCCGCGTGGATGTTGCTGTGGCGCAGCCTTAGCCCGCCAGCGGACTGGTTGAGGAGGATTAAACCGGGCAAGTTGACACGGGCGACGCTATCGTTCATGGACAAAAATTCAAGCTTAACATTTCTTACAGCGTTTTCAACAGCAAAAATTATTGGATGGGTGCGATTAAAACTGATGCAGACGAATCCGTCGTGGTCGTTGATTTACACCGGGAGTGCAAGGCCTGCCTTGCCTTTAGATGCTCTCGCAAGGCAGGCCTTGCACTCCCGCATCACTTTTAATCGCACTCTTAATTGGATAAATCTGATGAACTTGCAAAGACTTTCATTGAATCAGAGATTTATGCTATTGATTGTCGTTATTATAGTTAGGTGATTTCCAATAATGAATCCACCAACACCGAAAAGAATTGTGCATGAAAATCATGAACAATTCCTCCGCAAATATCCTTGCCAAGCAGGGGCTTGGCGTTCCTTCTGGGAGCGCCAAGCCCCAGCTTGGCCTTTGGATGGTATGTTCTTTCTTGAAAATCACCTTACTCTATGCTGTTACGCAACCGTCAGGTTGTAGCCCAGCATTTCTCATTTTGGGTAAAACGCCGTCATTCCAGCAGGGATGACCCGAATGTATCCAGTAACAGGGACGTGAAGCCTCAAGTTTACGATAGGCTTGCCGTAACCCGTAGC
>CAIZPP010000315.1 GCA_903934875.1 uncultured Methylococcaceae bacterium | reverse complement strand
CCTACGGTTGCTCTCCACCCCGCCTCACAGCGACGCAGTTACCTTCGGCTACGGGGTTTATGGCTTGCCCCGATACGGACTCTCACCGTACTATGTGTACGCCATCACGGGCGCACGGAGTGCCAAGGCTTGCCTTGGCAGGCAAAGCGAGCTTTGCCACTCCATGCGTAACATCAGTTCCTAACATAAGTTATCCACAAATTCTGTGGAAAACTTTGTGACTTCATTGGTGGATTCCGCAATATTTGTGGCTTTTGGCCCAACGGATAAAAAGTGACCAGTTGGTTAAAATCTGAACTTACACATTGATGTCACCCACTACGCTGCTGAAGCCCAGACTTTATTGCCATCCTCTAGCAATGAATGCGTAATGCTTGGATAAGTCTACGCAGAGGGCGGGTTAATCGCCATGACGTAGATGACAGCAATGCTTGCCGGGTGGCGGACAAGTCTTGGTTATGCAGCTCCAAAGCGAGGTTGCGCTCTGCCAACTCCGCAAAATCGGCCTCCAGTCGCTTGATTTTGGCATCTTTGTCATTTTTCGAAGCCTGATGGCACTGTGCCAACGCCGCATAGTCAGCTTCCTGCTGCTTGATTTCGGCTTCCAGTTGGCTGATATTGCCTTCCTGCTGCTTGATTTCGGCTTCCAGTTGGCTGATATTGCCTTCCTGCTGCTTGATTCCGGCTTCCAGTTGGCTGATATTGCCTTCCTGCTGCTTGATTTCGGCTTCCAGTTGGCTGATATTGCCTTCCTGCTGCTTGATTTTGGCTTCCAATTGATTGATGTTGCCTTCCAGCCGACGGGCTTTTACTTCTTGGTCGTTAGCCTCCATTAGAGCATCGTTCAATTCATGGGGTGCCAACAAGGGAAGCCATTTTGCATAGTATTGCAAGCGGCCATTCGCCTGCCTGTGTTGGTCGTCCCAAGTTCCTGAATCACCGCACAAATGGTAAGTCGCTGTTATCTCATTGGTGCCGACAAACGCTGTCTTGCGTGCCAATTGTGACCAGAAATCCCAGTCCTCATAGATTTCAAAATTAGGGTCAAAGCGCACGTCCGAACCAAGTAATGACCGTTGGAATAGCACGGCGTGGATCGGCAGGAAATTGCCTCGCAGTAAGCGGGTTGCAGTGTAGGGCAGATTCCATAGGTGGATCTCATGGCCTTGGGCATCAAGTCCGCGCACGCCCGAATACACAATTCGGGGGAAGGGCCTTTGCTGTGCCTTTGCCAACAGCGTGGCAATATGCGACGGGGAAATGCTGTCGTCGTCATCCAAAAACATCACCCAGTCGCCTTGGGCTCGTTCCAAGCCCGCATTGGCCGCAGCGGGGCGTCCCACTCCAGACGGGCAGGCATGGTACACCAGATGGTTGATGCTGCCGGTTGCATAAGCCGAAACAATCGCTTCCACATCCTCCCCCCCGTCATTGACTACGACCAGCTCGATATCGCGATGGGTTTGGCTGGCAACCGAGACCAGCGCTTCGCGCAGCGATTTGGGCCTGTTTTTGGTGCGCATGATGACCGACACCTTTGGCATTGTATCCGGCAAGGCATCCGCTCCCAAAGTGTGGCCCTGCATTTCCAATAGGATGGCATTCAGCGGCTTATTCATTTTTGGCCAGGCATAAAACGCTTCTGCATGGCTGACATCCATCGGCAAAGACCATGCCCGTGCTTGGTTCAAGCCCATAATACGCTCGACATAATTGTTTTCTGTCATCTGGCTGGCATAAACATGCATCATTTCGCGTTTGCGCAGGGCGACACGGGAAATATCGAGCAATGTATTGACAGGGCCTTGAACAGAAATTTCATAACTCCAAGGTTCGGCCGTGGACGCTGTTTTTCGCCATGCTTCCCAAGCGATTACGCTGGCAGCGCGATGGTCTGGATGGGGTTCGGCAGGCGATGGGAAAAACAGGCAACCGGGCTTGGCCAAGGCGATGGCTTCCGCCAATCTGTCAATGACCGATGCATAGGCCAATAGAGAACGGTCAGGCAAGCGCCAAAAGGACACATTCCCGATGCCCAACAGCCGGGCCGCCTCAAGCGCCTCAGTTTCGCGAATTTCCGCAATGCCTTCAGCACCGCCCAGCTCGCCACTGGTCAGAAACAACACATCCGTGGCAATACCCTGTTCGGCAGCCAGCAATAGCGCTCCGCCCATTCCAAATGTCTCATCGTCTGGGTGCGGGGATACTATCAGCCAGGGGCCTTGTGGAAGTTTTCCTGCGACATAAGGTAAATAGGACGATTCATCAAGCATAGTTCAACGCACCAAGATGTCAGTACCGAACCAGCCTACGAGGATTTGCCGGTATTTTTCCGCCTTTGCGGTCTGTAGGTGTTCCAGCGGATTGAGATTGTCCGTCAACATCAAACCTTCGCTTTTGTCCACCGTGGCCACTCGGTTTTTTAGCCAAGCGGCTTGCTCAGTGGCAAGCGATTTAGAGCCTAGGTCTATGGGGCGGGCGGAGGCGAGGAAGATGAAATCGTTGAAATCCTCCCCGGGTTCGGAAATAAAGACCGACAAATGGGTAAACTCCTGCCCTATGGTTCGTGCAACGGATGCCAATGCGGTATTATGCCCGCTTTGGTAGAATGACACAAAATTAACGGCCAGGATGCCTTGGTCTGAAAGCATGCCCCGCAACTGCGCAAGGGTCTCCACCGTCAATAAATGCGCCGGTTCGGAACCTCCTGTGAAGCAATCATGGATGATTAAATCATACGGCCCATGCAAGTGGCGGATTTCATACCGCGCATCCCCCACAATAGCCCTGCCTGTGGGTTTGAAGCCAAAATACTCGACGGCGGCATCTGCGACCGCCGGATCAATCTCCACGGTGTCGGTCACTATCCCATAGCGGTCATGTAACATCTTCGCCATATGCCCCGCACCCAAACCGACGATTAAAGCCCGGCTCATGTGGGGTATCAAGTCGGGCAGCAAGCCTACGATGTTCTGATAAACGAGCCTGCTTTTGCCATCGGAGAGGTTGGCCGCGCCAATCATGGACGCATCGGAGGTCAAAAAAATGAGATCGCGCGTCTTTTGCTCGATCACCCGCACCCAGCCGTACAGGCTTTCCCGTTCCGACAGGATTTTAAAGCCATCGTCCCCGGCACGGGAATGTCCAGCGCCCACGGCTTTAGGCAACAGGCACAGACCCATGATGACCAACAGCGCAGTGGGCAAAACGGCTGCTGTCAGCTTTAACTGTCGTTGCTCGTAGACGGCCAAAGCAAGCGCCAGCAGGAGCAGGGAAAAGCCTAGGCTGATTAGGGTTTCCCGCGAGCCAACCAAGGGAAACAAAAAGAAGCCCAACACCAAGGTGCCAACCACGCTGCCCAGTGTGCTGATGGCATAAATTGAGCCAGAGCTAGTGCCCACACCCTCCAAACGGGAAGTGGATAGCTTGATGGCAAACGGACCCACCATGCCTAATAAAGTCAGGCTGGGCAGGAAAAGCACCAGTGCGCTGACAAAGGCACCCGCACGCAGGCCTAGCGGGTCCGTTGCCAGCAATACGGGCCTGGCTGCCCAAGGAATGGTGATGGTCAACAAGGCTGCGCAAGCAATAATCAACGAAAGGCCGGTGTTTTGCGCCCGGTCAGCCCAGCGGCCACCGATAAAATAACCCAGTGCAAGGGCGATCATCGTCACAGAAATCAGCGATGACCAAACATACAGGCTGGTGCCATAAAATGGGGCAATCATCCGTGTGCCCAACAGTTCTATCACCATCACCGAGGCACCGGTTAGAAAAACGGCCAGGTAAAGCCCTGCGCGTCCGAAACGATTCAAAGTTCTGTCATTCATACAGCGTTTTTAATATCGAAGAGTTACTGGTTGAGTTATATCATTTTGCAAAGCAAATCACACAATTGGAGAACAAGTTAGCGAGCCGCCGGTCCCACCCTGCACGTCCACCCATAAATGGGGCAATCCAAAATGCTCCAGCCAGGCGGGACCGCCTTCCTCTTTGAGCATGGCGATAGTGGAGGCGCTGCCCGCCACTACACAGAAGTCACCGACCACGGTTACAGCCGCCAAGCGCCGCACCGGCCAACCGGTTTTGGGATTGAGTATATGGCCGTAGCGGATGCCGTCAACCATGATGCAGCGTTCGTAGTCTCCGCTGCTGGCCAGCGCACCATCGCGCAATAAAATGGTCTGCATGATGGATTCTTTGTCGCGTGGGTGGCGCAGGCCGACCCGCCACGGACTGCCATCCGCGCGCGGGCCGATGACTTTGATGTCCCCGCCTAAATTGATCATGCCATGCCGGATGCCTGCCTGCCAACACAAGGCCGCCGCATGGTCGACTGCATATTCCTTGACCACGCCGCCGAAGTCAATCTCCATGCCCGGTGTTGGAAATTCGAGCACTGGCGGGTTCCAGCGCACTTTGTGCCACCCCACCCTATCAAGCAGCCCCATGATTTGCGACTGATCCGGCAATTTGCCTGAATCATAGCGCCAAGCGCGGCGCAGAATGCCTGAGGTAATGTCAAACAGGCCGTCACTCTGCCCATGGCAGGCTGCGGCATAATTCAACAAACCCGCCGTTTCTGTGTCGACTGTGATGCATCCCCCGGCGGATGCCACACGATTGATGGCAGAAAGAAAACTGTCGCTACGGTAGCGCGAGTACAGCGCCTCCAGCCGGTGTACATCTGCGATGGCCATGTCAGCAATCTGACTGGCCTGCAAATGGGTTGTGGCATAGAGTTGGATTTCACACGGTGTGCCCATCGCCTTGAAGGCGCGGTGAAGAAAGTTCATGCTCAGGGCTTACGCAAAAACGTCAATTAATGCCGTTCGCCCTGAGCCTGCCGAAGGGGAACGGCACTGGCAAAGGTCCTCCATGCTTCGACAGTCTGGGCACGAACTGGGTTTTGCGTAAATCCTAATGCTGTCAAAATGAATAGCCCCAAGTGGCGGCAAGCGTGCCAACGCGCGGAAGCTGATAGCCGTTCGGGTCGTCATGGACGGGTTGTAGCCATTCTACGCCTAGGTGGTTGCCCCGCAGATTGCCGGTCGGCACTGCGGCGTTAAGGCCAAATCCAAGGTCCCAATAATGCCCGCCATAGTTGCGCGTGTAATCCATAGGGCCAACCGGATTGTAAATCCCATTGTACGCGCCTTTAATTGCCCCTTCCGTGGTGTACAGTCCGCGCACGGAAGCGGATAGCCAGTCAAACAGGCTATAACTGCCCCATGCCGTGGCTTGAAATATATCACCCAAAGCATACCCGTTGACGTTCTGCTCCTGCAAGCGGTGGGTGCCGCTGATCTGGGCACCCCAAGACCAACTGTCCATCTGCCCGGTGTAGGTGAGGCTCGGTTTGAAGTCCCAAGTGCCGCTACCCAATTGCATGCCGTAGTGGATGAAGCCGATGTTCACACCGTGGGTGTCCCTCATTTGGATGCCGGTATCGCCGGTCGGCGCACTGACTCCCAAAGTCGCATGGACATGGTGTCCAGGCGCGTCAAACAATTTAACCAGCGCATACAGGCCAGTGTCGCCAACGCCGCCGGTTTGGTGCGCGTGGTAGGAATGTTGCACGGCGGCGGAGGTTGATGGACTGGCAGTGCTTAGGTTAGGCGCACCGTCCAGCGGTCGCATGGTCATGCTTTGATCGATAAACTGGGGCATGGCCATCAGGGTCAGCCAGTTTGTCGGTGCGTACATCAGGTCCAGCATGTGCATGTTCATGTCCATTCTGGTCGGCGTGACATAGCAGGGATGCCCGCTGCAGCCACCAGCCACCATAGCCTTGTCGCTGACAGGATTCAAGCCATTGACCATCTGGCCGCTATCCGTGCTGTACATGTAACGGTATCCGACCATAAAGCCGCCGGCCTCGGGTAACATGTGGCTAAACATGACTCCCGCCGGAGCATGTCCACCGTGCTGGCTGTGCTCACTGTGATCGCTGCGTTCGTTTTCGGCAACTTGATCATTGTGGCCAACAGAGTCGCCGTGATGATTATGCCCGGCATGATCACCTTGGCTGTCTTGGTCAAGCTGCTTGCTGTGGCTGCCCCCCACCAGGCTAGGCAGCGTGAGTGCGGAAAAGTCAACCTTCACCGAGGCATTGACCATGTAATAGTTAAAATCTGCGTAAGAACCCTCTCCGCCGCCGCCCATTTTTAGCGAGCCTGCATGGGTATAATATTCAGCACCCAGTTCGAGGCTAATGCCTTTGGCGAAGCGCTTGCTGACCGTCATGCCCCCGCTCAATGCGCCGTAAGCCGACAGGCGTTGATCGCTGGAGTAATTGGCCAACAGTTTATTGGGGTTGAGCTGGGAGAGGGTAATTACGCGAGTTTTTGGATTGAAAGTGGGTTTTCCGGGGTACGTTTGAAAGGAAACCATATAAGGCGTATAGAAGTCGGCGGCCGTTTGCGAGTAATAGCGGACCGTGGGCGTGACGGTCCAGCCATCGAATAGAGGCTGGACCCAGTCGAATTCAAAGGTATGGGACGTGATTCCCCAGTCATCGCTAAACAAGCGGTAATCGAAGTGGGCGGCCGCATCTAGCAGGCCAATATGCTGCACATAGCTCAAATTGCCGGTCCATTGGTCGCGTTCCTCGGGCCGCTTTTCCAGTAAGGAAAGGGACGTTCCGGTCAATACGCTGGATGGACTCGTGATTTTTTGCGTGGGATCGACGAACACGGTCGTCACTGCCTTGTAGGGGTTGGCCATATACCCCGTATTGCGGGTAAACCCAATACCGGCCACGACGAGCGCATTTTTGTTCAGAATCTGGGTCAGGCTAAAATTCGTGGCCCAATCCTGGCGGTTCCCAGTCAGTAGTCTGTTATTGATTTGTGCGCCTCCGACAAGATTGATTTGGCTACCGCTTTGTATTTGGCTGTAGTTTACTAATCCGGCAGAGGTATTGTAGATGTAGGGCGTGGCATCATGGTCGAGCAGGGCGTTGATATCACTGTTGGTGTAACTTAAGCCTAAGTTCAAGCTGGTCTGCTTCTGGTTAAAGTCCCAGCGGCCGGACAAATTGCCGAAGCGTGATTCATAGTCATTTTCCTGCGAAAGTCCGGCACCCACGTTCAGGGCCGCCTCGTCCCACTCATACCCCAGGTTGAAGTCACCCTGCTTGCGGGTTTCCGGCGAGGCCATCGCCAAGGTATGGACCAACTGCGTGTTTTTGGTCAACTTACCCGTTGTCGGATTTTGCTGTAGCGGGTTGAGTTGGGCATCAAGGTGTACTGTTCCCAGTTGCAACAGGGGGGAAGCCCCGGATTGGGTGTTGCCGGGATGGTTACCGCCCCAAGCCAGCGGCGCGGTGGCAACTGGCGTGGCCCCGCTCCAAGTGTCTTGAGTGAAGTGGAAAGCCAATTTAACCCGGTCAGACAGCCTCAGCAAGCCGCCGCCTTGCAGGCTATCCACTTGGATGGGCTTTAAATTGCTTTTCACACCATAAGTATGCCGTTTGCCCTCCTCATAGTAGCTAGTCTGAAAGTCGGTTTCGTCAAGTTCCAGCGCGTAGGCCGGCGACAGTATCAAGCCGGGCAAAGCCAGGGCGGCGGCGGTCAGCGTGTGCAGCGACAGGCTTGCCGGTGCTGCGGGCGCCGGACTGCCCGTTGACAAAGGGGGATGTGGCAAATCGGCCCAAGCAGCGCGCTGCGGTGGCGGATTACAAAAAAAACCGTCCTTCGCTTCTAGTAGTTTGGGTTTAGTAACATCCACAGCCGCCTCCGCTAGAGGGGCCGCCCCCCGTGGATGCCTCACGGCTGCCGTACAGATGTGTGCGCAACGCACTCTGCATGGGGTCCGGGTTCAATGCCATGTGCGGCTTGGCAAGGTTGCCGCGCTCCCAGGGGGAAACACTGGCACACCCCGATGTGCAGAGTACTAGTGCAATGAACAATAGCGCCGACAGGGCCTGTTGTGTTGTCTTCATGGTGCCAACAATTGCTCTGCCAATGCCCGGAACTCCTTAGCCTCATCGGGTCTGAACCCTAAATGCACATAGCGGATGATGCCGTTGCGGTCAACCAGATACGCGGAGGGCATGGCCTTGACATCAAAGTCTTTGGCGCATTGCTGGTTTGCATCGGCCACCACGGTAAAATTGGCGGGATGTTTGGCAAGAAACGCCTTGGCATCCTCGGGAACCTCATCCAAATTGACGCCTATGACTTGCAGCCCCTGGTTTTTGAAGTCATGGTCCAGCGCATTCAAAAATGCAAAGGATTGGGCGCACGGGCTGCACCAAGAAGACCAGAAATCCACATACAGCACCTTACCGCGGAATTGCTTCAGGGCATAGTTTTGCGAGTCTCCGATAGCCACCAAAGCGCAGTTAGGGGCCTCGCTACCGGCCCCTGCCGCGAATATCGTTTGCATTGTGCTGGATGCCAGCACTGAGCAGAGGAAAGCCAGTTTTAGTCGCGTCATTATTACAGCGTTTTTAATATCGAAAAGTTACTTGTTGAGTTATATCATTTTGCAAAGCAGTTCACACACAGGATGGTTTAATTGAGTGTCCTTTAGTATTTTTCTTTGTTAAGAAAGAACGCTGTATTACTGGATTTGCAACACATTAATGCTCATGCCCATACTGTTATCGTTACTATCCCGGCAATCCCATCCGACAATGAAATTCCTAGAACCAGCATTAGTCTTGACGACCGACAGATTGTAGGTTCCCGCGCCACCATAAATACTAATGATGTCACTCCACTGACCATCCCCGGAAACGCCATCGGTGGCTGTCGCCATATAATTCGCATTTCCAGAAATATTTTCGTTTAATATATGGACGCTGACCAATAATCCAGAGTTCGGCGAGGACGTATCTTGCACGGCGGCAGAAAAATGGTCCGTGCCGTCGGCACAGGTGACTTGCGCCAGATCGGTTGCGCTGGCATTGTTACCGGCAGGGTCCAAAGTTGTACCCGCGCTGTAATAAGCCGCCGCAGGCCCGCCATACCCCAACGCGACAAAAATTAATGCAGCGGTGAAAGTGGTTTTTAAAAATCGGTTTTTCATAATAAAATCTCGTTCAAGATATTCGAAGCCTCCTTTTGCCCACTATTCCAACAATCACTGGATTTGCAGGATGCCACATCCATCACTCGGTCCACAGGTGCCGGTATGTACATCGTCAATTGTCTGGCAATGGTAGGTGACGGTGAATTGCCTTGGGCCAGCCACATTGGTTTTGCTGACTGAAAGCCAGTACAAACCGTCGCCGCTACCTACGGCTATCGGGTTGCTGGCTGAGTTGTCCCCTGGGCTTGTGTCGGTGGTGTTCGCCATTTGGCTGCCATTTTGGTTGTCTTTCAAAACTTGGGCGCTGACGAATAATCCTGGAACAGGAGAGGAATTATCCTGTATCTGGACATACAGATGGTCTGTCGGCCCGTCGCCATCGTCATAACAAATGACTTGAGCGACATCGGTCGCGTTGGGATTGTTGCCGTTGGGGTCGAGCATGCCCGCCGCAGTATGGGCGAATGCGTGGCTGGCATAGCCTGCGGCGACCAATAACGCTACGCTTATAAAAGATTTATTCAACACTGATCTGTTCATAAATGTTACCTCATACCTCTTTCGTGACAGAGGTAAATCATACAAAAAATAGTAACTACAGCATTTTCAGCATCAAAAAGTTACTTGATTGCTGGAATGAAACAGCGTTTTTTCTTAACCAAGAAAATAATGAAGGACAATCAATTTGCTTGGCAAATTGATACAACCCAACAAGTAACTCTTCGATATTAAAAACGCTGTGAGTGAACAATTATAACATTAGATGATCTTGGATTATCAGAATTTTTTAAACAATAAATTTCACTCGAACCATTCAGCTAAACCACCCGCACGCATATGTGAGGGCAAGCCGGAAACGCCCGTGAACGGGCTTATTCCGGCCTACGGTGCAAGGATACTCTATTTCGGCCATATACGACTTGTCGGCTAACAACTTAAAGCAGGACTGTATAAGGTTAAGCCGTTCGTGGCGAGCCTGTCGAAGCATGAACGGTTTAACCGTCCACTCTTCGACCCTTCGACAAGCTCAGGACTCAGGGTTCAGGACTCACGGCGAACGGTTAAGCCTTTGGCGCTATGTGTTCCGCCTTAAGTTG
Organism: uncultured Methylococcaceae bacterium; assembly: GCA_903934875.1. Lineage (GTDB taxonomy): Bacteria > Pseudomonadota > Gammaproteobacteria > Methylococcales > Methylococcaceae > Methylumidiphilus. Next base: position 3,102 of record CAIZPP010000315.1, on the reverse strand, counting down.
CTAGCCGACTTGTCAGCCCGAAGGCTTTTGTCAAGCCGCCCTAGGCATTATTGCCAAATAATTTGGCCGCTTTGGTTGGCATTTGACCAAACGGGGATTTCGTCATTAATTTGCTGGGCGGAGGGGAAGACATAAATATCGTCCCCTGCCCCGAAATTGCCGGTGCAGCCAGCAGGCAGCGGATTGGTCGTCAAATTCCGCGTGACTTTCAGCGTGGCAGGTGAACCCCAGCCATCGCCGGGCAGCGTGTGGGCGGCATCCGAATAGCCGTCATAATTTGAATAAGGCTTGCCAACCGGGATGCCGCCGGGAATGTTCGTGCTGCTGGCCAAGCCGGCGGGGGTGCCGAAAGGCGCTCCGGGCACGCCGGAGAAATTGGGGATGGGCGACCAATAGAGCACATCGTTGTCGGTGGCAGTGGCACTGTGTGAGTTGATATTGCACACATCGGCAATGGCGAATGCGAACGTGATGGAGCGGGCGCAGGACGTAGGCGCTATCGTGACGGCTTGGACGTAGAAAGGCGTATCAACCGAGCTGGTGACGCTTTGGTCGTAGGCTTTGCCGCCTGCCCAGAATCCATCTTTATTGCCCTTGGCATCAACTTTGTTATTGTTGGCATCCCATGCGCCGCCGCCACGGATCAATGTGGCAATGCCGGCCAAAGGCGAATAATAGGTGCTGGCCGGATTGGTGGTATACACCGCGCCGGTGAATCCAGCCTTCGCGGTGTTATTGGAATTCACCCCGATGACCGGGACATAGCTGACCGCATTCGGAAACACCAGGGTGGTACCGTAACTGGAGGCGTTTTTACCGCCCGTAGCGGGGCTAGTGCATCCGTGTGAGATCACTTCATAATTGCGCACTCTTGCGCCTTCTACGACCGTGGGCGTTTCCAGCCGGGTGTGGGCAAAAGCCCCTGGGCTGGCCGCCATGAGGGCAAGCGTCAGCGAACTGAGGGCGAGCTTTTGGATGGTGTTGGTGTTTGGCATGAGTCCTCCTGCGGACACTAAATTGTTATGGAATGATTCATTCTCAGGAACCACCTTAAGAAATCCCTATATATCATGTTTCATGCCAACCACTTATACAACTGATTTTATTAGTTTTTGTATTCGGTTAACTAACCGGATACATAGGCCGATGTGTGAAATAACTCAATTGATGCGTCATATCACACACTCGGTGCGATTACTTAGCATTAAAAAAATACTGGCGGGTTAGGCGCACATCTGAACATTCTTCCCGGTCATGCATCAGTCTGGGTGCGCCATAACCCGACAAACCCTGCTTAAAGATAGGGTGACATCAGCCAGCAGGCGGCATCGCGGGTGCGTGAACAGAAACCCCGGCTTTCCAGTTCGACAAGCGTCAATGCCACCGACATGCGCCTAGCGAGGTCAAACCGCTCGGTCACTGCGCCAGTAAAGCCTGCGCCAAATACCTCGATATTCAGTTCGAAGTTAAGGCGCAGACTACGCGAATCAAGGTTTGCCGAGCCGATTTGCGCATAGCCCCCGTCAATGAACAACAGCTTGCTATGGACAAAGGGCGGGGGCTGATAATAGACGGCAACGCCCCTTTTGAGCAGTTCCCCAAGGATGTTGCGCGAAGCCCAATCCACATAAGGCAAGTTGTTCCGGCCAGGCAGCAGGATGGAAACCTCAATCCCCCGCAATGCCGCAGATTCGATGGCAGTCAGTAGGTCGAGCGTGGGCAGAAAATATGGTGTCATGATGCCGATGCGCTGCTGTGCGGCAGACACAGCCGAGGCAATGATGGTCGACAGCGTGCCAGGCTCCTCGTCTGGCCCGTCCATGATCACGCGGGCAAAAGAGCCAGGCCCGGACGGAACCTGCGGCTCTTCCGCCGAAACCGCGAACTCTAAGCCGTTCATGGTACGACAGGCTCACCACGGCTTAACTTAATGGCAGTGACGCCCTGCCTCCCCCTTAAAGCGGAATTTCGGCGACTTCCACCATCACACTCATAATGGGCGATTGGGTGGTGGCTGCCAGAAACGAGCCGGCCACTGGAGGCACCGATTCGGGGTGCCGAGTCACGGCTACGGCGATGTGGTCGTTGCCGACCACGTTACCGGACACCGAGTCAAATCCTTTCCAACCCGCACCGGGCAGGTAAACCTCAGACCAAGCATGGGTTGCCCCCGGAGCCTGGGTCGGCGACAGGTAGCCGCTGACAAACCGCGCAGCCAATCCTAAATGGTGGCAGGACTCAATAAACAGGGTTGCAAAATCACGGCAAGAACCGGAGCTTTTGGCCAAGGTGGTTGCGGGCGTCTGGACACCCGGTTCCTCGCGCTGTTGATAGCTAAAGCCTGTGGCTATCGCTTTATTTATCCACTCCAGCAGGAGATAAGTTTCCACAACTTGACCGATCTGCCAGAATTGTTGCAGCCACAGGCCCAGCAGCGGCCGGTCTTGCTCAAACAGGGTCGACAGGTAAGGGCCCAAATCGACCCGCTCGGCGGGATCGTACTGGAAAGGGTAACGGACAGCGTAATCGGCCACCAGAAAATCCAGCGGCTGGTCGTCATAGTGCTGGAGGATGAGGCGGCTGTCGATAGAGAGCCGCTTGGCCGGGTCGGTAAAGCTCGCCCACGCCACGGCGTTATCGTACACGTCCCGCTGCCATTGCAGATGGTGGGCGGGGAGGATCGTTAGTTTCGCCGATTCAATGCGGATATCCTTACCCTCGCGGGGCCGCAGGAGCAATTTATGCGGCTGCAAGGTTACGGTTTCGGCGTATTGGTAAACGGTGACGTGATTAATTTGCAAACGGCGCATCGTTATCGCTCCTGGGCTTTGGAAGCGTTAAGTGTTTCACAACTACTACTTGAAAGGCAATAATTAGAAGGCATCAACATAGCCGCGAAGACCCGGAGTGTGGCGACTCGTCGCCGCTTGTTCGCCAATACGGCGACGAGTCGCCGCACTCCGCTAACAATCCATAAACAATACCTTCGCCAATCGGCATGAGTGGTTTTGGGTTTGGTCATCATCCGGCAAGGCATGCTATGGCATCAGGGGGATTCAACGATGCCTGTGGGCCGAACGATGGCAAAGGCGTAATTGTTAT
>CAIZPP010000314.1 GCA_903934875.1 uncultured Methylococcaceae bacterium | reverse complement strand
GGCCGGAAACGGGCAATCGGCTAAAGGCAATGGTGGCGGAGGCTTTGGCTTGGCTGGGTGAAGCTAGGCATGTGTTGATGATTGGGCTATTGCTGGCGGGCGGCTTAGGGATAGGCCAGTGGCTGGCCCCGCAAATTGGCGACGAGTTCGATTGGCTCGGAGGCAAACTGAATAGCGCGGCGGCGAAACCTAAGCCGGTGGAAATTCCTTGGCCTGCTAACTTGGACGCAAAACTGGCCGGACCGGATAACGGGCTGGGTGTTAATTTAGCGAGTCAGCCTAAGAGTGCAGACGGGCAATTGCTGCTGCGGGCCAACGCGGACGCTTTAGACAAAGGCGTGGTGCTGGGCAAATTGGGCGGGGCGGAATTGGTGTTGAAGCGGCCTGCGGCGGTTGAGCCTGAGTTTGTCGGGCCAGTTAGGCCCGCTGCTGTTGATCTGCCGAAACGGGTTGAGCCACAGCCGAAACCGGATGAAAACACCGGGCCAGCGTTTATGGCGGGTGCAACGGATGACCGGCATTCCCCTTGGCACATAGGCCCGCCTGCGTTGGTAGCTTTGGTATTACTAGGGTTTGGCCTTGCGTTGTTGCTACGCAGTCCGGTCAAGCTGACCGAAGATTCCGATAAATTCATGGCGGCGCTAAAGACTTGGTATCCGCTGATTGCCGCCAGTTGCCCGACCCCGCGAACAATCAAACGCTATCTGAACTGGGTGCGGTTTTTGGCGATGCGCTACCGGCCCAGCGAACCTGAAGCGGCGGGGATTTGGACGCGCTTATCCCGCCGCTTGGGTTTTGTGGCTAAACCCGAACGGCCCGCGACGGAAACAGAAAAGGTTTTTGACGAGGATATTCTGGTCGCGCTGAGTGCAATTTATCAGTATCGGCGGGACTGGGTTTTGGATTGGAGACGATTTAATCGACTTAAAGAAGAAGGGCCTTTTCCCGAGCACTTAGCGGAAGCCCTAGATGCTCATAAGGAACTTGAAGAGATGACAAAAAAGATTATGCAAACCGAAAATGTTCAAAAAAGCGAGGCCAGGACAATCGCTGAAGAACGCTTAAGGACGAAAACCCTTGAAAGAACAGGCCGGCATGAAAGTCTAACAAAACTGTTTGCCAGCCTCACCCCCGAAGACTGGCAAAAAGCAGCCGAACAGCACGAACGTTTTATTGCGGCGGTTGGCGATGTGGACGTGGCTTAAACTCGCGGCTTTCGAATAAAAAGGATTAAAGCCTATTCTATGCGACGAGGCAACCCATGCGTACAACACAACAATTCAGCATCACCCTGCCCAATGAGATGGCGGACGCTGTTAAACGCAAGGTTGCGGCTGGTTAGTATGCCACTGAAAGCGAAGTGATCCGTGACGGGTTGCGCGTACTTATAGCCCGCGACCGTGCTTGGGAAATTGGCTCAATGAGCAGGTAGGACCGGCCTACGACGCGCCGAAGGCCGACCCGACGCGAGTCGCTACCGTTGAGCAGGTTCGGGCAATGCTTGCAGCCGAACACAAGCAATCCAACGCGAAAGCGTGATGCGTTATACTGTGGTTATGATACTCCCGGTAACATGCTGGACAAAATGTGAAGTTATGCTATGTTGTGTACACAATCATGTTATCAATTTGGACACTCCCATGACACAATGTATTGGTGTGCGTGAGCTACACGAAAAGCTCTCATCATTTCTTGAAATGAGTGAACCCATTAAAGTGACTAGGCATGGCCAGACCATCGGGTTTTTTATTCCCATTCCCAAGCGGCCAGGGCAGGCCGAACGTGAGGCTCTTTTAGAAGCGGGAAAAAAAATGGATGAGGAGTTAATCCGTCTGGGCCTCAAGGAGGACGAATTGCTAGAAGAGTTCAAACACTGGCGGCATCAGCGCAACCATGCAGCATAAGCGATTAGTCATTGACGCGAATATTCTTATTCGGGCGGTTCTGGGGCATAGGGTCAGGAAACTGATCGAATGTTACTGTCATTCCGTAGCCTTCTACGTGGCTGAGGCCAATGCCGAAGAAGCCGAGTTTTACCTCTCCAAGGAACTTGCGGCCAAGCGTGGTTTGGACGAATATGTATGGCGACCCGTCTTTGAAGGTGTGATGAGGGCCATTCAACTCATTGCCGATGATGTTTTGACTGAAGTTGAAGGCCCGGCAAAAGCTCGTATCGCTTCGCGTGATGTGAACGACTGGCCTGCCGTGGCCGCAGCACTTCTGCTTGACTGTCCTGTTTGGACAGAGGACAAGGACTTTCTTGGTTCCGGGGTTGCTACTTGGACAACTGCTACCGTGGAAATTTATCTCGCTAGTGCTTAAATTATTGATGATTCGATCAGCGAGCTATGGGCAATTATCGGACGGATACTGTCATTACATCAATTACCAAAACCGGCCGGGATTGCAAATCCAGGCCCGCTTCAGGACTTGGGCAGGCCCAATATTTTCGAGTGTCGCATTATGCAGAGTTTTCATCTTTAACAATTAACTAAAAATGAAAATTCAAACAACATCTGAGTTAAAAAATATCTGGCCCAACCATACGCCTTATCAATTAACGTGTGATGTTGAAAACTCTGTAATACGCTCCATCAAATAACACAGGCAATCCTGCCGGATGATGCGCTCGTCCATGGACAACATGCAAAGCATGGAACCTTGCGTCAACACAAGCTGGTTGTTTTCGATTCTGAAATAGTCGCCGGCGACATCCCGTCCATCATCGGTGCGGGCAATCAAGGGCAGGGGGGTTGGCGGGGAACCCGGCTTGGTCTTTCCGAGCAGGGTACCCGGTGTCAGTTCGGTAAAATTCAACTCGTCCAGCTGTGGGCGCAACAGCAGATCGGCAGCGGGGTAGTCATAGCTGAAACTGACCTCATCACGCACCAGCACTTGAGCCAGAGCATGGAACAAGTCTATGTCTTCCGCTGCCGGCGGCTGGCAGGGAATCTCGGGCAGGCGCAGGCACTTCTCGATGAATTCCACGGCATGTTCCACCCCTGAAGCTTCTCCGGGCGAACCGCACTCCAGCGTGACCGACGGGCAAACCTGTTTAAAAGCACCCGTCTGGGTGCCTTTCGGATACGGGCTGTAAATCACCAGTCGGTCGAACAGTACGCCTAAATTCAGCGACTGCCCGTCCAGCCGCTCCACACATGAGTAATGGGGGTTGCGCCCGGTGTTGTTGTGGATATCAATGCTGGCAAACACGCCGCGAGCGGCCATGTCTGCGTAAACTTTTTGCGCCCAGCGGGTTTCCGGGCTGGCACCCAGTTCTGTTCCCGGCCAGATGCGGTTGAAATCGGGTTGGCCGTCCAATCGTCGCAAACCCTCCCGCGCCGCCTGTACATTGCCGAACAAGAACGAAACCGCCCGCGGCCAAGGTTTGCTTGCATAGGTTTTTAAAAGTGTCTGCACCACAGCCAGGCCGCTGGATTCATTGCCGTGCAGCAGAACGGAGACAAACAGTGGTTCCGGTTGGTCTCCGCCCAGATGTATTAGGGCTGGCTGGGGAAATAGCCCGTGCAAATCAGTTGCGGATATTTCGATCAGGGCATCTGGAACTTGCTCCAGCCGGATAATAGCATTTTCAATTTCCATTCCTTTCACGCTCTCTCTTTTACGTTGCGTTGTTGCGCCGTTGCGTGAGGCTTTCTGTTTGCCACTCAGGCGCGACGGGGTTTGCAACCCGTCGTTAGCGTTTTGTGCAAAGCCACGAAACCCGGACGGCACAAAACGTTTCGGACGGGAGAACATATTACTTCCGGCTTTAGTCTTTCTGGTGGGTTAAGGCGCACGGAAACCATAAAGTTGAAGTCAAGATTCGTGGTGTGTGCGCCTAACGTCCATGCAAATTTGTTTGCACCCCCGACGATGAAAGCCATACCCAGTAGGGTACGCTGTGCGTACCCTCAAGTGAGTACCTTCAAGGGCATACAATGGTACGCACAGCGTACCCTACTTGGATGGCAACCCACCCTACAACAATCCGCGCACAGCCTGCTCTTCGGAAATTTCATAAGTCCAGATGGTGAAATTCTCCAGCACGTGCTTGCCGAAGGTCGTTGTCAAGGCCACATCAGCCGCATCCCTACCCCTCGCCATTAAAATTCTGCCCACGCGAGGCTTATTGTTTCGCGCATCGAAGGTATGCCACTGGCCGCCTAGAAAAACCTCAAACCAAGCGCTGAAATCCATCGGGTTGGGATCGGGCGGCACTTGGATGTCCCCCAGATAGCCGGTGGCGTAACGGGCCGGTATCCCCATGCAACGGCAAAATGCAATGGCCAAGTGGGTGTAATCACGGCACACGCCACGGCGTTCCAGATAGGTTTGGTAGGCGGTACGGTCAACACGGGCGAATTGATAGCCGAAGGTGACGTGGCTGTGCACCCAATCGCAGATGGCCTGCACACGACCCCATCCGGTCGGTCCCTGCCCGAACAAATTCCATGCAATGTCCGACAACAATTCAAGTTCGCAATAGCGGCTGCCTAGCAAAAAATGCAGGGTATCGGTGGGGAGTTCGTGCAGGCTAAATTGCCGTGCCTGGGGTGACAAGCTGTCAGGCCGGCCGCTATCTTTGATTATGGCATCATTTTTGAGGCGCAACACCCCGGCCCCGCAACTCGTCCGGGTGCAATGGTTTCCGTATAGGTCGATGAAAGGTTCGAGCGAGACTGCCGGGTCGGAAACCAAATGTTCGTAAGTCCTCATGGCCGCGCACAAACTGGGGTGTGTGTGCAGCATCATGATCATTTCGGTAGGGGCCGGGAAGCGCAGGCTGATGTCATAGCCGAATCGTATGTGCATGGCGCGGATTACAACCTGCCCAACAGCTCGGCTTTTTTACTGGAAAACTCAGCATCGGACAAAATTCCCCGTTGTCGAAGTTCGGCAAGCCGTTCAATCTTGGCAAAAATATCGCCCTCATCAGTGTTTTGCACTTGCTGCGTGAAGCCCTCGGCGGGTGCCGGTTGGAAAAAAGGGGGGGAAACGCCAGCCCCCTGCAGCACCGGCAAGGTATTGATAGAAACCAAGCCATATTGACTGCTGAACGTCAGCGAAGAGTCTGAGCCTTGCTGCTGGCCCACACCGCCGATCTGATGGTCCAAGGTGTCATACACCGTCACCTGTCCGTTGATGTCAATTGCCAGCCGCCGCGCCGCTGGAAAAATGGCATAGCGAATATTATTTTGCGAACCAGAGGAAGAGGGCGAACCAAGATCGGAGGGCCACCACTGGTTGCCACCGCCATTCACAAACAGGCTGGCCGTCTCGTAGCCAGCTTGATTTTGCACCTGGCTTTGAGCCGACTGCTCGAATAGTGGTTGGGTGGCAAGAAGTCCGGCCAGTTCGGAACAAAGGTTGTCGACCTTGGTCTTGAGGCCATTATTAAACATATCGCCCAGCATGGTCATGCCACCTTGCATCCATTGCCCCGATCCGCCAAACTCAGGGTGGCTGAACTGTGCCATGGTTCCCCCGCCGTTGTTTACGGCATAGAGCAGGGTCATGACGGCATCCACGCTGACGTAGTAGCGCCTTGCTATTTCTTCAATGATTTGCGAACCCTGGTGGGTAAGTTGCATTTTGTATACTCGCTTAAAAGGTTTGGTGAACAGGCTGGATGATTGAATGCAAGCAACAGAGTGTTGCCAAAATCAACCCATTACTAGGTTAGTTGCACACAATCTGAATGTTTGTCTGATACGTGACAATGGCATCTGAAAATATTCGATTTGCTACAAAGAATGGAATTCTAAAATCTACTAATGATCTTATCATGCTTGCGCAAGCCCTTAGCGGTAAATAGTCTGACTCCAATAAATTATCAATAAATTGATGCCTGCGTTTGACAGATTACGACGGGTTTATAAGCTGCAACTAGATTGATTAGCTGATTAAGCTATTTGCACCATATCGCAGCCTTGCACCATTTTAATTCATGGTTTCGAGTGAATATGCGCATACTTGCTTTGCAAAACGATTATCCGCGTGCTTTTTTGTTGAAAGGCGTAATTATTGCATAATTCACCAAGAGGGCAACCCAGACTCCAAAACTCTGATAAAAATAATATTTTTATGGTTATCAAAACCCTTTTTTCCATGGTGTGCATCATTCGGAAAATTAATCATGCAATATAATTCTCAAAGAAACCCAAACCGTGAACGGCTGGTCAATGCTGCACACCGGTTTGCAAACATATCCCGCAATGACCCGCTGAAGCTTTTCTATTTACTTTACATGCTGGATGTCAGTTTTTTTAGGGAGCTTGGCATGAGTTGCACAGGGGAAAGCTATTACGCTATGGCGGATGGTCCTGCCCCTGGAACGCTACGCACCCTGCTAGTCATGCGTGATCTGGATATTCATGCCGCCATAGGAGTGCTGACATCGACCGACTCCATAGGACCTTGGATTTTTGATACAAGAATATATTGTCAGACGAGTTTGGAGATTATCCGCAGCCTCGAAACTAAATACCGTGGAGCAACAGCCCGTGATTTAACCTTGGATGATGATAATGCTTGGTGGCGGGTCTATAACAAGCGTAGAGGAGTTGGCGCGGTGATTCCTTATGAAATGACCTGCGCCAAATTTGGATTTGCCCCTGAGAAAGCAGTTGAAACGACGAAATTTGCAAAAGAAATTTTTCCGCCTATGGTGTAAACTGCCCGCCTGATTGTCACTACAATAACAGGCTTGGCGCGAATCCAGCCCACAGGCCACACCGGAGCCGCTGATGAACGCAAACTCCACGCTTTCTGGCTACCTAGCCATGCTCTCCAATTTTCCGCGCTACCTAAGCAACGCCTGGCATGACCTAGGCGACGGACGCGGCTACTTTGGCGACCCGTCGCATCTTGAAGCTGGGATGAGGTCTAACGGCAACGTGGTCTTCACCGCCGCGTTACTGGCTTCCGACCCGCAATACCAACCGCTGGACGAGAGCGGCAGCCACGCAGCGCTGTTGGGGAAGGCCCGCGCCAGTTTGGCCTATATGACACAAGCGCACATCACGGGCGGCGGGGTTTGTGCCGACGGCCAGCCTTGGGGCGGGGTTTGGCAGTCCTCATGGTGGACAACGCGCATGGCCTTAGGCGCGAAATTGATTTGGGGCCATTTAACCGATGCCGAGTGTGCGGCGGTCGAACGGGTCGTGGTCTATGAGGCCAACCTGCAACTGCCACGCCTAGTGCCTAGCGGGCTAGCCGAAGACACCAAGGCCGAGGAGAATGCTTGGGACACGGAAATCCTAGCCACCGCTATGGGACTGTTTCCCCAACATCCGCATTATACCGACTGGTGGCGGAAACTCTGCTCCTTCGGCTACAACACCTTTTCCATTGCGCAAGACCATCGCGACAACACACTCAGCGACGGCAAGCCTTTGCGCGACTGGGTGCATACGGTCAATCTGCACAGTGATTTCACGTTGGAAAACCACGGCGCCTATCATTTCTGCTATGTCGCCAGCCCCTTGCATTCTCTGGCCTGGGCCGATTATGCGTTACGCAGCCAAGGCATCAGCACGCCTAACGCCCTATACCACCATGTCGCCGAAGTCTGGCGGCGCGTCAAAACCACTTTCCTGACGGTACGTTTCGCCTATGTTAGCGGCCAGGATTGGGCACGCTACACTTATGGCGCTTATTTCATCGTCCCTGCGCTGGTTTGGCTGCAAAGCCGGCTTGGCGACGGCGAAGCCCGTGCAATAGAACTGGCCCGCCTGCAAACCCTGCGCGATGAGCAGGGCGAAAACACAGACGGTTCTTGGTTTGGCAAACGCTTCACCGAGCCGCACTATCAAGGCCAGCAGGCCAAATACGAAACCGACTGCTATGCCAATATCGGCCTAGCCTATGCGCTGCACCGCCTGTTGCAACCGCTGGTCGCAGCGACACCTGCCAGCGAATTGCCCAGCCATTTGAACGGCTGCCATGTCAGCCCCGAATGCGGCATCGCGTTCGTCCGCAGCGACAGGTTATTCGCATCATTCTCCTGGCGGACACTGACCGAACCGCACCCCTTGGCCTTGTTCGTACCGCTTGCGGATGAAAGCCTAGCCGAATGGCAGGCAGACAACCTCTGCGGACGCGTGGTGCTGGCGCTCGAAAAGCCCAGCGCGGTGTGGGTGCGCGGCATGGAAGCGGGAGGCAACGGCTTCAATATCGAAGGCACGGTGATCTACCGCGGCCGTGGCGGTCGCATCCTTTACACGCAAGAACTGCGTTACGAGGTCGATGCCTCGGCGCAAACCGCCCGCATCCGCTCACGCTTTGTCGCCCATAGCAAACTTTTTGTGCGGCGCGCCGAGGGCTTGTGTTTGGCGATAGCAAATGACCGCTTCAACGGCCTGACACGGACGGTAACTTCATCGGCCGGGGACATTATCGCCCGTTTCGACCCCGCCAAACGCCCATTCTGGTTGCGTGGACGCAATATCGTCCGGCGTATCGTCCGCCGCCTGCTGCGCGAAACCCTGAGCGACGGCCCCAGCCATCAGATTGCAAGCCGCTGGGTGAACATTGACGGGCTACTCGGCATCGTTGCGGTGCGCGGTGCGCCGGGCTTTGTGTTGCATCGGCCCTACGGGCGCAACCTGCCTGACGGCAGTCTGCATTATGATCAATTGTACGCCCCGCTGCGCCTGCTGAACCGCCATTTCAAACCCGGCGAGGAAATTCTCAGCACCGAATTCCTGCTACTCGCAGGCGATGCGGCGGCGACCGAGGCACTCGCGAAGACCATCCAAAATAGGGCAGAGGTGGCTTGATGAGGTGACACCAGATTCAAGCATACGCAGTCAGGCGGTCATAAGGAACAGCATCTTCTTGCGCAGGAACAAAAAAACAGCCGGACTAAATCCCCGTCGTCAGGCGTATTTTGAGACTCCAGTCCCTAGCCGCCAGTCATTGCCATTAAGTTAAGGGTTTATACTTGCCAACACTTGGAGTGCAAGGCTTGCCTTGCTCTGATTTACAGGGGTTGAGAACTTCGCAAGGCAAGCCTAGTGCTCCATGGACGCAAAGGATAACTTTTGCCGGACGACGGTGCCGCCGACTCGCCGACAGGCTACGCCTCGCCAAGCTGAAACAGGCGGCCTGCCTCGAAGACCTCGACCTGCACACGCCCCGCCAACTGGATCGGGCCTTGGTCCTCAAGCTGGCTGACTGCCAGTGGGCGGCGGACCACCTGAACATTTTAATCACCGGTCCGACCGAGTACACGACATGATGCTCACCTCGCTACGTCATTGAAATGCAATGTTAATTTGTTTTTCGTCTGTTGTTGGCGGCAATCCCGGCCCTGCCCGCACTGCCATTTTCACCACATCCAAGCCAAGGTCGCCCCTGCGGATCACCCACGGTGCCGCCTTGCACAGTTGCTCTGCTGGCAAAATGCCGCGCCGGATAATCCGCAGCACCGTCATTCTACTGACACCGAGTTCCATGGCGGCTTCCTCTAGCGTGCATTCCCCCCGCTCAGTGCGCTCGCCTTCCCGGTATACCGGTATGTGGTGGCCCGTCCTGAACGAGCGCACGTTTCCCTCCGTCCATGTGTACCCTCTGCCGGTGTGCCGACCCAAGCGGTTCAGCACGGCAGCAATCGATTTGTCCGGCATCAACCGGGCCAGTGCGCCGAGCAACTCTCCCGTGTCCGCATCCGTTGTCCAGCGGTGCTTGCCGATCCGGTTCTTCGGCACACGCAGGGAGGTGTGGTCGCCCCCCTGCCAGTGCACCTTCAGGTCGAGTTCGTTTTCGCCTACGCTGACGACAATCTCCTTCAGCACCGTGCGCAGCAGCCGCTTGCGGGTTTCAGGCGATGCCGCCGGATGGTTCCATGCCCGCTCAATGTCCGTGCCCAGGTCGAGCAGCCTTGCCCTGTCCGAATCGGACAAGGCGGACACCGGCTTGCTTGCAACGGCAGCCAGTTCCTGTTCGATGCCCGCCACGACACCCAGGCAGGCGTTCCAGCGCCGTTCCAGTTCGGCGGCAACCAGCCGGTTTTCCGGGTCCACGGTGTCATACTGCCGCCGCGCACGGGACGCCTCAAAGCGCGCCTGCTCCAAGGCGAGTTGGAGATGCCGCCGTTTGGCATCTTCCTCGTCCGCACAGCGGTCGATTGCCTGCAACGATGCCTCCAGCCCCAGCGGTTGCAGCACGCGCAGCACCTCGGCCGCGACCGACTGGTCGACCCTCAACGCGCCGAACGAAATGCAGCGGGCAACGCCGTGGTTGATGAACGCCCCGCGACAGTGGTAACGGCTGACACGGGCACCGATGCCGCCATAGGCCACATGCAATTTGCGCCCGCAGTGGCCACACCGCAGCAAGCCGACCAACAGCGCTTCGCCCCGACCGAGTGACCCCCTTGCCATTTCGCCTTTCATGTTCGCATTGTCTGCTATCACTTGCTGGTTGTGCTCATAGGTTTCCCAAGTAATGTAGCCTTCATGGTGTCCGATCAGCAAGACCTGCCAGTCTTCTGGTGCGCGGCGGATGCCGCGCACGACCTCTTTGCGGCCTTCCTGAACCCGCACCCGGCTGCATGTGCGGCCAAATGCGTAAGCACCGGCATAGACGGGGTTTTCGAGAATCCTAAGCACCGTATTGTAAATCGGCGGCTTCCACACCACGACCCGGCCGCCCGGCCCGTGGCTGGCACTGGGCAGCGCAATCGATTCCTGGCGCAGCCACAGCAGAACCTGCCGCGCACTGTGCAATTCGGCGAATTTCTGGAACACCAGGCCAATGGCCTCGCGGATCCGCCGGTCGGGGTCCGTTTCGATGCGGTCGCCGGGGCCCCGCACAAAACCGATGGCGACCATGGTGTGAAAGTCCCCGCGCGCCGCCTTCAGCTTGATCGCTTCGAGCGAGCGCTGCCGCAACATCGACAACTCCATCTCGGACAGTGTTCCCTTCATGCCCAGCAGCAGCCGGTCATTCGGGCTGCGAGGGTCGTAAACCCCGTCTTCGTCAAGGATCAGGCAGCCGACCAGTGCGCAAAAGTCCAGCAAAGTATGCCAATCGCGGCCGTTGCGCGCCAGCCTGGACGCTTCAACCGACATCACCGCGCCCACTGTGCCACGGCAGATGGCGGCAAGCAAGCGCTCGAAACCGGGGCGGGCAACACCGGAGCCGGAAACGCCAAGGTCGTCGTCGATCACCACCACATCCGTCCACCCCAGTCCCCGCGCCCGCTCTGCCAGCGCGTATTGGCGGCGGCGGCTTTCGTGGTTGTGTTGCAGTTGGTCGGCTGTCGACTGGCGAATGTAGACGTAGGCACTGCGCGACAGATGTTCAGCGGTGATCTTGCTCATCGCCGCCCCCCTTCTTCGCCCATGTCGTCTCGGCCTGCACGATCTCTAGCAGGAGCTTCCCCAGCAGCAGGATCGCCTCGGTTTGCTTCGCCAGGGGCTGGGCTTGAACTCCCGGCGTTTCCGGTTGGCGACCGAACAGGTCGTACTGGTGTGGTTTGCGCATGTGTTTCATCATTGTCTCCCGGGTTGGCGGAACCAAGGTGCAACGATAAAACAGCCTCAAGCTCCCTGCGCAAGCTTGCCAGTACCCCCAAGGGGAAACGCGGGGGACCGTCCGCAACGGCGAAGTCGGCCGACTCCGGCCGGAACATCCAGGCGGGCAGCAGTACCCTTGTCCCATCCGGCTGGAT
>CAIZPP010000313.1 GCA_903934875.1 uncultured Methylococcaceae bacterium | reverse complement strand
TACAGTGCCAACCCAAACCAGCCTGTTTTAACAACCAACCCGAAGGAGGGTTTTCTGATGGCAAAGCGCATCGCTTTGGTGGCAGGGGCCACCGGACTCGTTGGCCGGGAATGCCTGCGTCTACTCGCGGAGGATGCCAATGTGGAAGAAGTCCGCGCCTTGGTGCGCAAACCTTTGTCGGCGGAAACCCAAGCGCTTGGCATCCGCGAGTGCAGGGTCGATTTCGACCGCTTGGAAGAACATGCCAACTGGTTTGAAGTGGATTGGGTCTTTTGCGCCATCGGCACCACAATGCGACAAGCCGGTTCCCAAGACGCTTTCCGGCGTGTCGATTTTGACTACCCGCTGTCCGTTGCTAGAACAGCACGGGCGGCAGGTGCCCGGCATTTCCTGCTGGTCAGCGCCGTGGGTGCGGATGCCCGTTCTAGGGTTTTCTACAATCGCGTCAAAGGCGAGTTGGAAGAGGCAGTGAGCCAACTCGGCTATCCGTCACTCACCATCGCCCGCCCCTCACTGCTGTTGGGGGAGCGTTCGCCGCCGCGCATTGGGGAGGAAATCGGCAAACGCCTGGCTTGGCTATTCCCCCCAAAATGGAAGCCGGTGCAAGCATCACAGGTGGCTTCGGCATTGCTCAGAGCCGCTCACGCCAATGTCCCCGGTGTGCAAATTCTCGATAACACAGCCCTCCGTGACGGATAATGCGGCCTCCATCCGATTGCCGTCATTGGCCGGTTCTGCCGGGGCAAGGCGTTGCTCGATGAACTCAGCCGCGTGTTCCAGCACTTTATCAAGCCCTTTCCGGCGTAAATAACCCTGTTCCGGCTCCAATAAGCGAAATCGCTGCCGAAACGCCGAGCGGGAGAGCCGGTCGAACAAACCGGTCAAATTGGCTTTGTCAGCCATGGCGGTTGCCATGCGCTACTTGAAGACCGGGCCGGTCTGTTGCCTGACCGATTCATGGCCCGTGGCATGGCCGGTAGGTGTCAGGAACGTCAGAATCTCATGCCAGAAGGCACGGTTTGGGCTGTAGTCGAGGCTGTTGTGGCCGACGTTCGCCTCAACCCATAGCCGCTTTATCCCCGGATAGCCGTTAAAAAACGCTAGCCCCAAACTGGGGGGTGCGATAAGGTCTTGGCCCGCAATCAAGAACGCAACAGGGCCGGGGAAAATCGCAAGCGCCTCATCGGCCCTAAATCTGTCGCGCAGGAACCAGGCCGGTAGCCAAGGGTAATGTTGCTGTGCCAACAGGGCTAACTTGGGGAAGGGCGTGACTAGGAGCATTCCCCGCACGGCTTCTGGTTGCCGGGAACCGGCGATGGCGGCCACCACCGTACCCAGCGACTCGCCGACCAGCAAGATAGGCTTGTGTGAGTCCCGCTGTAATTGGGTGATCGCCTCGTCTGCCGCCTGTAACAGGCTGGCCTCGGATGGGGCACCGGGGCGCGGGCCGAACCCCGGATATTCCAGCAAGTACACGTCAAAACGGGCATCCAGCGCAGAACTTTGGAACAGGTCGCGGAAATAGGTACGGTGGATTGCCGCGCCTGCGTTGCCATGTAATACCAGCACCGACCCGGTGGCGTTCCCATCCGGGTAGGGTGCTTGCCAGCCGATGAACTGCCCCTCATGCAGCCAAGGTTCCAAGCCCCGTTGCGTGGCTTCACGCTCCGCTTGGGGCAGGTCTTGCTTGGTCGGGAAATAGATAAACTGGCGTTGGACTAGGTAGAGCGTCACCGTCAGTCCGATTAGAACGGTCAAGATACCGAGCATGGGGGTTGTCCAGCGCATTTCAAAAATAAGTGGTCATGGTGTATTCTTCACAGGTTGGACTAAGCTTAGCCCTCTTCATCCTGTTGTGTCCAATGGATTTTTTTTATGAACTATTGATGCCTGGAACCGGTGAAGGATGGAATGCTGGTCGCGTGATGGATCGTTAGATATGTGACAGGATTGGCCCTGAACAGTCCGCTAGTCATTGATTGCCGCGGTTGCCCCCCAGTTTGGCTATGGCTTGCTTGTAATGCGCGATGTCCACTTCGTCAACTGTTCGGGGGTATGCGGGTAATGGCAATGTTTTCTTTACCTAGCATAGAATCCGTGGTTGAGAGTTGATTTTGGCGGCGGCTGGCGGCCAAAAAGAGACGGTCGAGGAAAATTCTCAGTGACATTTGATTATCCAGAAGCAGCCGTTCAAGTTTTCTTTATATCGGTGTTTTCTAGTCGGTTTGGTTCTGGTTCTTGCGTTAGCTATGCAGCGGGAAAATACCAAGCAATCATATTGTTCAAGACCGATAAGGAATTCGGATGCCCGGCGAGTCTTCAGAAAAATCCTTAGTGTTCCGAGTTATCATTGTGAGTCCGTGAGTTTTCGCGCTGGCCCAGATAATCGCGTCGGGCAGTTTTATCCGATGGACGCGACGTAGTTGGACGGCCTCCTCCCGAATCGTTGCGCCTATCTCAATCAGCCTAAACCGGTTCAGAAAATCCCGTGTACCCACTTCGGTGTCGGGTGTGGCACCGACCAGAACTTCCATCCAAGTAATGACGCTGATGTATTTTTCGCGGTGGAGCGCCAACTCGTCGCGGGCTGCCGCGACGGCGTTAAGATAGTCGATCAGGATGCAAGTATCGAACAGCACACTCATGCTGTCCACTCGGCGCGCAAGCGTTTTTGGTATTCAAGTCCGTCGGCTGGCGTTCCCCTCTGCCGCCAAAGGCCGAAAGCTTCATCGGTTTCGATGGCACCGATTTTTGCGGCTCCCTCGTCCGGCTCCAAGCAGATGACGTGGAGAATCTTCCGGTTCCACGCCGCCCGGTAGGGTTCGGGAATGTCGATGATACCATCGTGGGTGACGGCGGTGAATTCGATGGCTTTCATGGATTTTCCTTTGGTTTCGATGTCGCTAGGTTGTATTGATGAGTTTGTCGCGTCGGGTCATGAGTTCGGTTTGTCGGTTCATCTGGTTTGTGGAGAATCAAGATTCCGCGTATTCCGGTCCTTGCTCCTGCGTTAGCCAGTCTAGGCTGGCGGGGTCGGCTATGCCTTGGAGTGTATGGTTTCGGGCATGGTTCATTTTGTCAACTCTCAGGGTAACACCTTTTCGGCACTCAAGAGGCTCTATCCCATGAAAATAAAGGCGTTAACCTTGTGGTGCTTTGCCAAAAGTGTAACCCTAGTTCAGCGGACCCTCACAGGCCCAGACTGCACTCCCGTATAAAAGTGGGGCAAATTTTGTTTAAATAAGATTGTGACTTTCATCGCTAAATGGCACTGAAGGCCTTGGTCATCGTTCAGCCACAAGCGCCGCACCCAAGCGGGGCGTGGTTCAAACGAGGGTTACACTCTTGGCAAAGCACTACAAGGTCAAAGCCTTTAGTTTCATGGGATCGAGCCTTTTGAGTACAGGAAAAAGTTTTAACCTGAGACTTGGCAAATTGAACCATGCCAAACGCTGTATCTCGGACCCACAGCATTCGGCGGAACCCGTCCATAGAACCGCCCTACTGCCCTTCATAATCCCGAACTCAGGTTAGCATAATGGCTTGGCTTTTCTAAAACGTTCAATTCATTTATCACATATTTTTTAAATATATTAAACACCCAGCCGCAGTGCCTGACAAGCCGCTTCGTTTGCTCGCAACACCTCTTCTGCAAATTTTCTGAGTGGCAGCTTAGCGAAGCTTTCCTGCCGTCCGAAAAAAACGGTCACCGTCTGGTTTGGGTCGAGACCGACCGGTCGAAATATCCCGTGATTTCTTTATCGAGAACAGCCCAATATCCGTCGGTCCAATAAAGTTTACCCTTCGCCCCCTAAATCGGCTTCACCCTGATCCAAAATGGACACACACGGATGGTGACCTCATTGTCCGCAGTTGGGTGTGACCAGGGCTAACGAATTCATCAAGTGGTTACCCGCCAAGGACTGGCTGGCATGGCTTTATGCCCAAGCCCGCGTCGATCCAATACGCTCAGGAGGTTCTTGGCTGATCCTCCGGTTTCCATTGGCGATGGCGAAGATGGCATCGTCTTTGTCCATTATAAACGTGTGGTTATCATCAGAGTTCTAAGCCGGATTTTCAGGTATTTTAAGGTCATGTGGATTTTTAAGTCCATCCTTGCCACTGACCAAGACCAGCGGCGCAGCCAAGCACAGGGCGCAGGCCAATACATAAAGGCCAACATCCACCTCGCCGGTGTGTTGCTTCACCCAGCCTAGGATCACCGGGTCAAAATATCCGCCCAGATTGCCAATGCAGTTGATCAAGGCAATGCCCCCTGCCGCCGCACGTCCATACAGGAAGGCGGTGGGCAAGGACCAGAAAATCGACAAGGCGGCCATAATGTCGGAAGTCGCCACACCCAATGACAGGATAGACAGCACCGGCAAGCCAAGCGCCATCACGAGAAAAAACAGGTCCGCCCCGCCCGCCGCCGCGCTGCCGACGATATGCCAACGGATTCAGCGTTTGCCGGCTCATGTCGGGGCGGGGTGATGAGAAGCCAACGGGCGAGAGCCTAAAGATTCCGCAACACTTACCGGTTGACCAGCGCCAAGGTCCGATGCCAAGTATAGCGGTTCAGAGGGTCAACCCCCGAAAAGCCGCTCGCTTCGGCCATGGCGGCGTATTCGGAAAGGGTTTCGGGAAAATCGTTTTCGCTGACGCGGCAGTCGCGGAGTGCCTCCGCCGTCTGGCTGGCATCGCCGCACCCCATTTCCAAGACCGAAATAGGGTGCTGTTGGAAGCGCCGCCCAATGAAGCTGGTTATGTCGCCGTAAATTTCCCGGTGGAACATGTAGTTGTTATCGACAATTTTCCGATAGACCGGCCAGCCGTCTTGGAAGAAACCTGCCGGGTTGCCCGGCAACTCGATTGCGGACATGTTCAATCCCCTGTCAGTCGGTCAAAAAATGTGCGTGGCCGAAAACTATAGCAGTTGCCAAGGCCGTTGGGGATATCTTTTTTTCTTGCAAAGTGTGGCGGGAATGGTTCACGAGCAGTGTCATGCAGCCTGGTTGCGGATCAACTTGCGCGGCCTGAACCCAATGGATTGAATGGGTTGCCGTCCATGGCTTGCCGGGTTGTTGGTTGCAGTGTTGCTGATGGTAGTCGCCTAAAATGGAATCTCAAGTTCTTGGTCGAAACCATCATCCCAATCATCCGGCGCACTGCGGGCGGTTGCCGCCCTGTTCTGGGCTGTGCCACCGTTATTACGCTGGCTGCTCGCCCGGTTGGCGGCACTGCTTTTATTGGCTGAACCATTCGCAGGGCTGGATGCCAGCCCGCCGAGCCTGCTGAAACCGGTTTATTCTTCTTTGTTCAACGGCTTGCGGGAATCCAGGGTGGTGGACTCGCACCGTTCGCTGAACGAAAGCCTGTTGCTGGCATTCGACGGGACGGAGTACTTCTCGTCGGAGGCCATCCATTGCGACCAGTGTTCGACGCGGCAGCACGCCAACGGCACGGTGACGTATTTCCACTCCGTCGTGACCCCGGTGCTGGTCAAGCCGGGTTGCGACGAGGTGATCCCGCTGGCCCCGGAGTTCGTCACGCCCCAGGACGGCGCGGTGAAGCAGGACTGCGAGATCAATGCCGCCAAGCGTTGGCTGGCCGGGCACGGCGCGGAATGTGGGCGGCTGAACACGACCGTCTTTGGCGACGACCTGTGCTGCCACGAGCCGTTCTGCCTCGAATTGCGGTCCTACGGGCTGAGTTTCATCCTGGTCTGCAAGCCCGCTACCTACGAGTGGCTGGAGTGCTGGGCTGGGCAGACGCCAAATTCGAACTGCTGCGCCAGAAGCTGCCCTCGTGCAAGCGGCTGTTCAACGACATCAAGACCCTGACCAGCTACCTGTGCTTTGACAGTTGGGAAGACTTGATGGACTTCATGCTGGAAAGCTTGAACCGTCCGCCCCTGAAGCTGAAAACGGGGTGAGTTTGTCACAGCGGAAGGGGTTGCTACTGGGGGTTGCTGGTGCCATCCGGGCATGTTGCGCCCAAAAATCGGCGCTTTGGCTGTGATGCATGGAATGCGGTAATTCAAACAACCATGACTGGTCATCCGTGGGGTTTCGTCGATTCCCTCGCTGTCGATTTAGGGTCAAAGGCAATCGTCTGCCGAGCCTCCCATGACCGCCTCGCCCCTGCTTTGATATCTGGGTGGGATGTAGCCGCAACGCATAATCGCCAAAATGAGAATTGCTGAGGATTATATCGGATTATAACTATTTTTTCGTTATAATGTTCTGTTTTGAAAAAGTGCCTGGCAAAAGAGCAAGGGGGCGGTTAATTTTTCGGCAATCCTCGCCACTTCTACCCGCAGACCATCCCCAGCCTATCCCCGGCCTGTTAGCCCAATCGTATGCTGATAACAAGTATCAATCCAAAAAACCTCCTCTCTTTCGGTGAGGATCACCCCGCTATTGAACTGGCATCGCTCAACATCCTTGCAGGCCCTAACGGCAGCGGAAAATCCAATCTGTTCGAGTGTGCCCGCTTATTGCAATGCGCAGCCAAGGCTCCCCCGGCCCCACCACGAGACTGGCTCTGGCAAGGACAGGGCAACCATGCCGTGGCACGGTTGGAGGCGGTTATCAATTACTCTCCTGGGTCTAGAAATTTACGCTATTGGCTGGAATTCACCGCCAACGATGATCGCTTTCAACTGACCGACGAGCGCATCGAAAACGAGCATCCTGATCCTGGCCACGGCAAATCCTATTTTTATTTCGCCTTTCAAAACGGCTGGCCGGTCATCAATGTGAAAAGTATCCGTCGGCAGTTGAAACGGGATGACATCAACACCGAATTATCCATACTGGCCCAACGCAAAGACCCGGACTCATACCCTGAAATTACTTGGCTGGGTGACACGTTTGGCAGTGTCCGCATTTACCGGAATTGGACATTTGGCAGCGATAACCCGCTACGCGCCCTAGCCAAACCCGGTTTGCCGGACGATTTTCTTGCGGAAAACTTTGAAAACCTGGGAACGATCCTCAACAGGCTGTGTGAGACACCCGACATCAAGAAGAAGATATTAGGCCATCTCACTGCCTTTTTACCCACGGCACAAGATATAACAGTCAATTTTCTTGACGGTAGCGCACAGGTTTTTATCCAGGAAGCCGGGTTCTCCATTCCGGCCGCAGGGTTGTCAGACGGCACGTTGCGCTTTCTCTGCCTGTTGGCCATTCTTTGCCATCCATCCCCGCCCTTGCTGATTTGCATTGAGGAACCGGAGTTGGGGCTACACCCGGAAATGCTGCCAATCTTGGCGGAATTGCTGCATGAGGCCTCGGAACGGACGCAATTAATTATCACCACGCATTCCGACTTGCTGTTGGAAGAGTTCATCGCCACGCCAGAAAAGGTGATTACCTTTGACAAGCGCAACGGGCAAACCTTCACCAACAGGCTTGATGCCGAAGGCTTGGAAAACTGGCTGGATAGATATACTCTAGGGCCGGAATGAGAATTGCTGTCTATATTGACAGCAAGCAAGCTCTAGGCTATTCTAGCCAATCTTTCGGGCGGTTAGCTCAGCGGGAGAGCATTGCCTTCACACGGCAGGGGTCATAGGTTCAATCCCTATACCGCCCACCAATAAAATCAAACACTAGACTAAGCTCTTCGTCGCTTGGGTTCGGTCAAATGTGGCTTGCCAGCTTGAGCTGCAACGCTGTAATGATGGTAATCTGCAAAACTCCCACGCCCACGACCCATCTGATTAACTCGGCCTTGGTCTCGGCGGTGGATTGCTTGGTTTCAGCTCTTAACACTTCAATCTTCAATTCCAATTCCTTCAAGTCGCGCTTAAGCGTGGCCTCGGTTTCCTTCAAATCCCGCTTGGTAGCCATTTCGTCAAGCCCGTAATCCTGCCTCGCCTGTTCAACTGCCGCCGCGCTGGCTTTGCTTTGCAAATCAGTGATGGCCTCGGCTTGGGGTTCGGTAAACCCGGAATCCCTAAGCCGTTTAACAAATTCGTGGGTGTCGAATGTAATAGTGTTCATGGGTTAGCCTTTGGCTTGTTTAATTGGTCAAAGCGTCTGCAAAAAAACCTACAACTGCCGCAACACCTCAAGCGCCTTTTCGCGGGTGTAAGCCCCATCCATCGGGTTTTGGTCGAAAACCATCATGTAGCGGTAAGCGTCCCCCGCCTGTTCACGCCATTTCCGGCCTAGTTCCATTTTTGCGGCGGAATCGGTGTTGTCGCGGTCATCGCCTTTGTTTTCAACCAAGACAATGCGCCCATTGCGCGTCTTGATGATGAAATCCGGGTAATGGTTGATCGCGCCATTCAGATAAAAATCCGCTTCTCCCACGGCTTTACCTTTCGCCAGATTGCGGTGCCACCACAACACGTTTTCCATGTTGGCAAGTTGTTGGATAAACTCATTCTCCGGCGTGTTACCTGCCGATTCACGGAGATACAAACTGTTTGCGATGGGCGGTGCGGTCACGGCGGGCGATATGCTTTGCGGAAAACGATAATGCGCTTGCACGGTGATTTTCCCCACATCCAGCCATTCGACAAACTTCCGCCTTGACCATTTCAGCATTTCCCGCTTAATGGCTTGGCGAATGACAATTAGATATTCCTGCTGGCGATCCAAGCAGTCTTGCAAGTGCGCAGGGCTTAGGCTGCCCATGACCTTGCCAATATAGGCGCGTAAATCGCTGTCAGACAACGGTGGCATTTTGCCTATCCAGCCTGCCACCAGACCGGCCAGCCCCTTGCGATGCTCAACAAGGTCTACTTTGGCAAAGAAATCCCGGTATTTTTGGATTTCTTCACCCTTCAAGGCTACTTTCATGACTTCATAATCCGGCTTTTCGTCAGTGCCAACATTGCTTAAGTCGATCTTATGCAAATCGCCGGAAACCCTAGGGAATACTAATTCATTCACCGCGCAATCGGCTAGTTTGAATTGCTTCAGCAATACATCCTTGGATAGCAAAACGCCTCCCTCAATGTCATCGAACTGGAATCCGTCCGGGGTTGTTTGGTAAAACTGCGGCAAGCGCAATGCCGCTATTTCCTCGGCAAAACACGGTTTCACGGTAAACGTGTGCATACGTTCTTGTTCCTCTTGCGTGGGTTGTCCTGGCGTATACTGCTTAACGGTAGCCTGGGTTTCCTCGTTCACGGCATAGGCATATTTTAGTGTGGTGTCGGCGCTATCGACTGGCACTGGGTAAACCGTTGCTGATTCGGCTGGGGCCGGTTCGCCGGGTGGGACTACAGGCTCCCTCACTGCCTCGCTTGCAACATCAAATAATGATAGCGTTTCCCCGCTCAAGGGCATTTTGGCGGGCGTGGCGGGTAGGGCGGTGCCAGCATCTTCCGGGTCATTCCAGTCTGGTGTCCTACAATCATGGCGACTGAAACCGGCGCGGTTCAAGCCATCCACGATCTTATCCAAGGTCTGGCCGAACTGCGCGGAAGAGGTCAGCACATAACTCATATTCAAGGCTTCCCGCCCATGTTCGCGGACGAGTGGCTGGCGCAAGATGCGCCCTAGGATTTGCTCCACGTCCACCACCGAGGAACGTTCCGCCACGGTCGCCAGAATATAGGCGAACGGGCAGTCCCAGCCTTCTTTAAGCGCGTTTACCGTGATGATGTATCGCACTTCGCAATTCGGGGCGCTCAAGTCGATCCCTTTTAGTTCGTCCTTGTTCGCGGTTTTCAGCTTGATCTGTTCGGCGGGAATGCCGCGTTCCAGCAAATCGGCTTGAATCCGTTCAAAGGTGTGGCTGTCTTCCTTGTTTTTCGGCTCGGCCTGCACCAGCACTATCGGGCGGATAGCCACCCCGCCCGCCGCCTGTTCCGCCAAGGCTTCGGCTTCCAGCCGGTTGCGCAAGTCGATAGCGTGGGCAATGACCTTCTCCCTGTCGTCCAGCTTGCGCACGATGACCGGCAGCTTGACCATGTGGCGCTTTTTTAAGGCCATCGCGTCGGTGTAGCTGATAATGTTCGAGGTCTGGCGTGGCGTGGCGGTCAATTCCAATACAAAAGCCGGGTTCAGGTTCGCCAGCATTTCCAGCGACAATTCCGACTTGGCGTTATGGCTCTCGTCCACAATCACGACAGGGTTCAGCGCGTGGAAGACATTAATCAACGCGCTGGCATCGGCATCCTTAACCCTTGAGTTGTTGCCAAGCTGCAAAGCCTCGGCGAAGGGCTGCAACTGGCCGTTGTCCTGAAAAATCTTGCGGTCGTCCTTGTTCCTTGCCCGCAAGCTGTCATAATTCAGCACGGCGATGGTCACGCTTTCCGCCACGTCGTCGGGTTTGAAGCCGGTGGCCGTCAAGCAATCCTCTTTACGCAATACAGTGACCCGGCTGAACAACTCCATCAGCTTGGCGCGGTAGGCATGGCCGGGGTCGTTGAATGCAATGGCAACTTGGTCGAGGATGGACAAAGAAGGAACCAGCCACACCACCAGCCGGTAATCGCCCCGCTTCCGCCCCAGCCCGTCAAAAATCTCTTTCAGCGCATTGATGGCGATGAAGGTCTTGCCGCCCGCCGTGGGTACCTTGATGCACACGGCGGGGGCTTTGAACTGCGCCGGCTGGTAGACGGGTGGCTTTTTCACCCAGCCACGGCTTTCCCCATACGTGCGGAACGCTTGCGCGGCATCGTCCAGACTGCGCCAATGCCAAACATATTCGCGCAAATCGGCAATGACTTTTTCTTGGTAATCGTTTAATTCCATAGCGTTTTTCAAAAACGGGTGATGTCGCGGGGGATTTTCTTAAAGATGATGCCATGTCGGCGCATGAAGTCTTCACCCAACAGGCATTGGTCGGCATAAATCACCAGTTTGCCGGGTTTTACCGGTAACTGCGCCAGCAAGTCCACATCCAGCGACGTGACACGATCCGGCTGATAAATGAAATAGACTTGGACACCGTGGGTTTCGCCTAGGTAATAGCAGCCGGTTGCATCCTTCGCCGGGGGAAGTTCGCCGCACCTACCCTCTTTTTCGCGCGGAAAGACCGACTCGGTTTTTAAAACCGAGTCGGTCTGCCGCAGTTGGGTTAGGGGGCAAGAAAAATCGGCAATCCGTTCGCTATAGGCCACATAGCGCAAAATCGCCTCCACGCCCACGGCTTCATTTAGCTGGCCGTTTTCGGTAAATAATGCCTCGCCCAAGGTGAAATACTCAAATCCGCCGCCCAAGCCCTCCACCACTTTACTCCCTCTCCCTGCGATAGGCGTTGTGCTCCCCTCTCCCTCTGTGAGAGGGGCCGGGGGTGGGGGATTTTCGCCGTAACCGTCCATGACCCGCCGCACCCGCTCGGCGGTAATCGTTTCGGCATAGTCCATCATTTCCACTAGAATGAATTTGCGCTTGCCGCCGTCTTGGGCGTTGAGTTTCAGTACAGCGTGGGCGGTGGTGCCGGAACCGGCGAAAGAATCAAGGATAATAGAATCTTGGTTTGATGCAATTTCCAAAATTCGAGAAATCAGCTTAACTGGTTTTGTGGTTGAAAAAGCAGAGTTTTCCAAAATTCCAAGTAATTCTGTTCTTGCTTCTTGAGTATGTCCGAAATCAGAATATTGGAAAATTGATCTTGGAACCACATTCCCCATTCCCTCAAGAAACCTTTTCATTCTTGGTGCTTTGTTTTTCCCATCCATGCCCCAAAATAGCAAATTATTTGTTTCATTCTCCATGTGCTTTTTTTCATCATATTTCCAAACAGCGGTCTTTTTTGGAAAAATAATATCTCCTGTATTTGGATTTTTAATTCCATAATACAGATTTGGCCTTTCATCTGCTGTTTTGTTGCATGTATAAGTGACAGAATTCCAATTCCCGCGTGGGTCTCCATCGGGATTCTTATAATTCGACAGCTGGTTTTCTGTACGCTCAAGTCTATTTAGTGTGAATATATTCTTATTTCTTGCATACACAAAAATATATTCATGATCGCTACTAAAGAATTTTGCATCATTGGCTGGAGAAACCCTTTTTTGCCAGACAATTTCAGATACCAGATTATTGACTCCAAAAATTTCATCTAACAAAAGTCGCAAGCTTGCCTGTTCATTTCCATCAATAGAAACCCACATGCTGCCATCCTCCGCCAACAACCGATGCAGCAGTTTCAAGCGCGGATACATCATGCACAGCCATTTGTCATGGCGTGACAAATCCTCGCCCTCTTTGCCGACGACTTTGTTTAGCCATTTCAACAGACGCGGGTCGTTGACATTATCGTTATACACCCAGCCTTCATTGCCGGTGTTGTAAGGCGGGTCGATATAAATACACTGGATGCGCCCCTCGTATTCAGGCAATAGCGCCTTGAGGGCTTCCAAGTTGTCGCCGTGGATGATTTTATTGCCGGTGGAGGTGTTGGCGGCAGGCTGGGCCGATGCAAAGCGGTATTCGCGCTTCAGCACTTTAAACGGCACATCATGATGGTGGCGGACGACTTTATCCTTGCCCACCCAATGGAGTGTTGGCATTCAGGGTTCCTTGCGGTGTGGTGTTCGTTTAGCTTGCCATTCTACCGGATTCCAGCCCGGTCAAGCGGCACTTTTTGCCGTCAGTCGCATTGGTGCGGGGATTACAAATTGCTGTCCGCTACGCTGGCGACCGTGTTCTTCACCGCACCCTAAGGTATCCGCGACGGGCTATGATCCCCGATTGACAGCACTGATGATTCACACTAAGCTAGCCAGCCAAACAGCTCTGTCAGGAGGGTTCATGAAAATCGCAGAGTGGCCGCTGCAATCGGAGTTTCCCCATTTGCATTATCAAATGCCCGCCCTGTTTATTGGGCATGGCAGCCCGATGAATGCGATTGAGGACAGCGAGTTTAGCCGCGCTTGGGCGGGGATCGGGCAATCAATTCCTAAGCCAAAAGCCATCCTGTGCATTTCGGCACATTGGGAAACGGAGGGAACCCGTGTCACCGCGATGGATCGACCAAGGACAATCCATGACTTCCGAGGATTCCCAAAGCCCTTGTTCGATTTGGAATACCCGGCACGGGGCAATCCTGCGCTGGCGCGATTGCTCCGCGCTTGGGCTGTTGACGTGCCAATCGCACTGGATTTTGAATGGGGCCTTGACCACGGTGCTTGGTCGGTTCTGTGCCGTATGTTTCCGCTAGCCGACATTCCGGTGGTGCAACTCAGCCTTGACCGTTCCAAGCCAGCGGCCTTCCATTACGGACTGGGAAAGTCACTGAGGGAGCTTCGCAACCGGGGCATCCTGATTGTCGGAAGCGGGAACATTGTCCACAATTTGGGTGCGCTGGTCTGGCAAGACACCGCCTATGACTGGGCCTTGGACTTTGATCGCCAAATCAAGCGGTTGATTATCAACGGCAAGCATGATGCCATCATCCGCTATGCGCGGCTGGGGGACGCTGCCCAGGCTTCGGTGCCGACTGCCGAACACTTTCTGCCGTTGCTGTACATTTTGGGTCTGCAAGAAGCCGGGGAGGAAACCACGTTCTTTTCTGAAAAAGTGACGTTGGGCGCTATTTCGATGACTTCCCTGCAAGTCGGCGAAGCTATCGAAAACATGCCTTGCCCCAGTCACGATTGTTCAATTTAAAACGGGGGTTATTATGGCAATACCTTCGCCAAGCTGGTGCTTGGCGCTCCCAATGGGAACGCCAAGCACCAGCTTGGCCCTTAAATCGCCTGTTCTGTACCAAAACTGGAGGTCTCTCACGATATTGGCGAAGGTATTGATTATGGGCGAAGGATTTCATCGCCTAACGTTCTGGCATAGTCTTCGGGGAATGCTGTCTGGATATGTATATCCTCAGTTTTAGAGCTAGGGAGTTTAAATACCAAAATACAAAGCTGAACGATATAACCATCGCCTTTTTGAATCGAAAGCCAATCAAATGAGGTTTGCTCTCCTTGGCCTCTAGGACGATATACCGTAAAAATGTCAAATTCATTGCCTTGGCGCAAGATTACACCACGGATTTCTACAAAATTAACATTCGCTTGGTTTAGTTTTGCAAGTTCGTTTTGTCCTGGAATCGAATTCATTACCTCATGCACAGCCATAACCAAACTGTTGCGTGAACCAAGGAAAATGGAATCTTTCTTTGGAAGCTTACTTGAGGGAACTCCCGGACGAGAAAAAAAATCCTTCCGCTCCTCAGTGTGAAGCGAGAGGGCGTGACCCTTCTTCCCGATACCCGGTGGTTTATCCGGTCTAGGACGATGTTCACTGGCACAAAGAATTATATTTATATCTTCTACGCTATAAACTCGATTGTAAGACATATCCCGGCCTGCTTAGAAAAACTTCGACAAGGAAAAATAGATTTGCGGATATCCGGTGCTGGTGCCGGTGATGGAAGGGGCGGTAAGCCGCCAGGCGGCGAAGCCTCTGAGCATAAAATCCTCGGGCCGCCCCCAAGCCAGCCCCAAACCCACGCCAGTCCGCTGCTGGGTATTGTCCACGGGATTGACAAGGGTCGTGGTGAGCGGATTGCGGGACAGCCTGCCCCAAGCCGAGTCGATGAAAACCGAGCCGACAAAATCGCCAGGCACAAACTGCGGTTTGGGGATGGAGGAGCGCAATTCGCCCGTCAGCAACAGCATTTCGTCCGAGGGTGCCTCGCCTACCCCGTAAGCGCGCACGGCAGTCGGCCCGCCCAAGCTGAATTTTTCGCTGGAGCTCAGGTTTTTCGAGGCCACTTGGCCGGAAATGGAAAAAAAACCTAGGAAAGGCCCGGCAATTTGTTGCAGCCGGGTAAAGGCCAAAAAACCTTTTTGGTAACTGCCGTTGGTTTTTAGGCCAATGCTGGATTGGTCAAGCAGGCGTTGATAAGCGCTCGCAATATCCAAATTGCCTGTCGTAAGGGTAGTGGAAAAACTGTTGATGCCGCCACCAAGCAGCGAGTCATGGCTATCGCCGGTCAAGCCTATGTTGCCGACGTTGAAATTGAGCAGGCTGTTCTGGCCGCTGACGGCGGCAAGCTGTTGATTGTTATCTTGCTGGTCCCTAAAGTCATAACCCATCGTCAGGAATAGATTCAGGTTGCGCCCGCGTAGGATGGGATGCAGCAGGAAGGCAGAAACCACATTGGCATTGCCATTTACGCCCAAACCTTGGAAACTCGGCGCGGTGATAGTATATTCCAAATGGGTGTAGGCAACGCCAAGCTTGGTTCCATAAGGACCGACCGGGAGCAGATAAGACATGCGCCCAAACGCCAATCCGCCGTCCGTGCTGAACATGGCACGGGCAGAAAGGTTGTCCCCGCGCCCGAAAGGGCTGTTCCAACCGGCGGACGCGCCTGCCCGGTAACGTCCGGTAAACTCGGAACCCATGTTGTCCGCGTCCAAGGAATAGTCAAACTGCCGCCCCGGCGACAATTTGACAAGCAAATCGGCAAAACCAGTCTGCTTGCCCGGTTGCATGACGGAATGGACCGTCAAGCCCCTGAGGTCGCCTAGCAAGAATAAAGTGCGCTCAATATCGCCTTCGCGGATGACCGTCCCCGGCGGCAGGGCCGACAATATCGAATCCACCATCGAGCGGGAAACCGGTACCGTGTCGTCAGATTCAACAATTACCTCGCCAATCCGCCCTTCCAGGACGGCTATATCGACAATGCCGTCCTGCACTTTTTGCGCCGGCAAATAGGCTTGCGCCAAAAAATAGCCTTTCCCCCGCAAATAGTCCGCCACCTCGCCAACAGCGGCTTCCAGTTCGGCAAATTCGCGACGGGAACCTAAATGGCTTTGCAAGAGCGAGCTTAATTCTTGGCTGCCAACCACGCTCAGCCCGGTAAAGTTGAAACCCTTGATATCAAGTGTGACCCCCCTTTTCAGTTCCTTTGCCGGTTTGGCCTTGGCCTCCACATCCAGTGTCGCCGAGGGGGTATCCGGAGCATCCGGCTTGGCTGGAAACTCATGCAGATATTGCCGCAAGGGGTCTGCGACAGAGGCACCTGCTTGGGCGGGCAAATCCGTTGGCTCGGCGGCAACCGCTAGCGTGGCAGCGATGAGCATAACTACTGCCAGCAGCGGTAAAACAATACCTTGATGCCCTAAGGCTTTCCTGTTCCTAGATCGGTAATCACTCATGATGGCTGTGTGCGGTGGAAGTGGTTTTATATAAGGCTTGCTTGGAGCCGTATCGCCCAACGACCCGGCCTAGAATCAAGTTTAAATGATATTTAATGGAAATATTACCGCAAGTTTAAAATGATTGGAAATAAAGGTAAACTTCCTCCCATCCCATTACCCAACAAGGATAATCCCATGATGCATAGAACCCCGCACAGCCATCCGCTCAGGTTGTGGATTTGTGGCCTTGCCCTGTTAGCGGGGGCCAAGAATGTCTACGCCCCGCCGCCAGTACCACGCTACGCCTTGGTCATTGGCAATTCCAAGCACCAAGACCAACGCTTGGGCACTTTGCGGACCACCCGCAACGACGCGGAAGACATGGCCAAGGAACTGGGCAAGCTAGGTTACCAAGTGACGGAGCAATACGATATCGAGATGTCCAGCCTGAAGCAAGCGGTCAGTTCCTTCTCGACAAAAGTCCAGGCCACTTCCAATGCACTGGCCGTATTCTATTTCGCCGGTCACGGCCTGCAAGATAATGGCCGCGATTTTCTGCTGCCGACCAATTTCGATACCAGCCAAAAAAAGACGGAACTGGACAAAGTGGCCGTTGCCGTTGACCGCGACCTCATCAAAGGGCTATCCGGTCGCAGCGGTGCCAGCGTAATCATCCTGGATGCCTGCCGTAAAGACCCGTTGCGGGAAAAAAAAGAGGGGGGGGGCGAGGAGGATGAGGAGGAAAGGGATGGCTTGGCCCAAGTTGACAATGTGCCCAACGGCACTTTGGTCGAACTGTCCGCCGAACCTAACCGTGCCGTCATAGAGAGTCTGGATACAAAAGCCCCTGACAGAAACAGCATATTCGCCAAACAATTGCTGAAAAAACTGGAAAATCCAAGCCCAGACATCGATATCAGGCACTTTTTTGACATGGTTGGCAACAATGTCTATGAAGTGACCAATCACGACCAGAAGCCCCGAGTAATCACCGCGCCAACCCCCCCGGCCATGCCCGCTAAAGTCTCACTGGCTCCCGATGGCTCCCCGAACCTAGCATCCGAGGAGGAAGTGAAATCGTGGAAACGGGTGGCGCAAAGCTCTGCGGCGTGCGCCTTCGAATACCATCTCAGGCATTTCCCCAATGGCGCGTTTGCCGACAGTTGCCGGGCCACGATCAATGCCATCCAGTCCAAGCTCGAATCGGCTCCTGATGCATTTGCCAAACTACCGCCCGATTTGAAAGCGCAGGTGACGAAAACTTTCCAGGAAAAGCAGAAAGCGGACGAAGCCGAATGCTCGCATAAATGGGCAGACACCGCTCCTGCCGACAAGCCCTCGCATATTGCCAGTCTGCGCCAAGCTTCAAGCTCAAGCTTTCTTGCCCGCCCGGCAGTCTACCATCCCAACAATGGCCGGTTTGGCGGTGCCTTGGAATACACCCCTACCTTATCTAGGCAAACACATTCCGCGCACTTGCTCAAGCTAGCCTTGGAAGAAGATGCGGAGACTCGCCCGGCGGCAGTTGAGTCTTCTAGGCAGGTGTCTGGCGACGAGGAATTCCAAGCCGATTTGCTCAGCGCCGAGCAAGGTGAAATCAATGCGATGTACCGCATCGCCATTATCTACGAAGAGGGTAGCCACGGTGTGGAGCAAAACAAGGCGGAAATGCTGCGCTGGCTGGCCATGTCTTCCTCCTTAGGCGACGGACTCGCCAGTTATAAGCTGTATCGCTATTTTTCCGATCAATCCACCGGTTACGCCAAGGCTGTGAAGTACAAGAGTCTGGCCAGCAAGCAAGGCTATTACGGGCCAGTGACATTGAGCGATAAACGCTGAGGATCACAGACAGGGGGGGGTGGGCCCGGTCAGTTGCTCACACGTCTTGTGGTAGGGCTGGTCGCCGAGGTACTCGGCCCATTCCCTGCACTGTAGGTTGCGGTTTGCCACCTGGCAAGCCGCTTGAGCAAGCCCGGCCAGATTCCAATTCCACAGGGCAATGGTTTCATCGGCACCGGAGCTGGCGATGGTGTGGCCGTTTGGGCTGAACGCAAGCCCCAGAATTTTGCCGCGATGGCCCGGCAAGGACACCAGCAACTTCTTCTCCGCCACATCCCAGACCAGCAGGTTGCCGTCTTGGCTGGTCGAAACCAAAGCCTGCCCGTCCGGGCTGAACGCCAATCCCCGAATGGATGTTGAAATACCAGTAGTGATAACCGATGGCTCGGCACTGCCTAGCTTCCAGAGCAGCAAACCGCCATCCTGGCTGGCCGAGGCCAGCATTTTCCCGTCCGGGCTAAACACGACGCTGTTGACCCGCTGCTTGTGTCCGGCCAACACCTCTCCTGAATGACGGGTGGCCATATCCCACAGAACAATGGTTTTGTCGTCACTGGCAGTAGCCAGCCATTTGCCGTCAGGACTGAAGGCAAGGCTTCTGACCGGCCCTTGTTGGGCTTGCAAACTGGCCACCGCCTCGCGCCTAGCCACATCCCACAAGATCACGGTCTTGTCACTGCTGGCCGAGGCGAGAAGCTTTCCGTCCGGGCTGAAACTGAGCGCATTAACCGCATCTGTGTGGCCTGCCAAGACCTGGGATTGGACCTGCCCCCCCGTTTGAATTCCAGCCATATCCCAAATAATGACCGTTTTGTCCTCACTGGCGGAGGCCAATAACTTTCCGTCCGGGCTAAAGGCCACCGCCTTGACTGGCCGGGATTGGAGTGAGGGCAGGTTATGCAGCAAGTTGCCGGTAGTGGCATCCCACAGCATGACTTGCTCTTTTTCCGAAGCCGAGGCCAACAACTTGCCATCCGGGCTGAAGGAAACCGCCCAGACCATGCCTTGATGGGTCTCCAGCCTGACCAAGGCCTTGTTTGACTGCAAATCCCAAATAATTGCATTATGGTCCTCACCGACCGACACTAGCTTTTGGCCAGTGGGACTGAAAGCGACACCGCGCACCGCGCCAAAGTGTCCTTCCATCACGACTGAATCTAGCAATTCGGGCTGGCGATCCGCTGACAAGACGGAGACAATCACCTGCTTATCCCCACTAACAGAAGCCAAGAGCTTTCCGTCCGGGCTAAAGGCAACGCCCCAAACCGGGCCTTGGTGCTTGTCCATAGGTGCGCCAATCGGACGGGCGTTTTCCACATCCCACAACCTGACGGTCTTGTCTTCGCCAGCCGAGGCCAGGGTATAGCCGTCGGGGCTGAAGGCGACGCTGAACACCCTGTCCTCATGGCCCGTCAACGTGGAGATGGTTTCGCCATTGGCCACATCCAGCAAAACCACGGTTTTGTCTGCACAGGCCAAAGCCAAGCGTGGCTGGGTGGGGCTGAATGCAAGCCCCAAATAAGTCGCCCCCGGCTTGGAAAACACCTTATTCTCCTGGCCCGTTGCCACATCCCATAGCCTGACCGTTCCATCATATCCAGCCGATGCCAATGTGTTTCCATCCGCACTGAAGGCAACCCCCTCAATGCGGTCACCATGCCCTTGCAAAGGAGGAAACAGCGGTTTTCTGCTGGCCACATCCCACAGGATCACGGTCTTGTCCTCGCTGGCAGTGGCCAGTTTCTTACCGTCGGCGCTGTAGGCGACGGCCAAGACGCTATCTTGATGCCCCTTCAGACTGGCGAGGAGCTTGCGTGTTTTCACGTCCCAAAGGTCTACCCGCCCATCCGAGCCGGCCGTGGCAAGCGTATTGCCGTCCGGGCTATACACGGCAGCCCACAGGCTGACCGGGGATTCGAGGAACGCGTCCAAATGCGCATGGCTTAACAGCATCGTGGCAAACCCCCCGCGGACATCCGTGAGCGGAACCGACGGACTGCTTTGGCCTATATGATACGCCTCAACATTCAACAGCAGGGCAAGGTCGTACTGTTTGGAACTGAACCATTGGGCTTGGGCCAATAATAAAGACTTCGCGCGCTGCACGGTTTGCAGGTTCAAATCGTCAACCTGCCGCCACAGGCTGGCAACCAGCAGGGCCGCGCCGACCACGCCCGCGACCCCCACAGAGAGCAATCCAGCGACAATCCGGTTGCGCCGCAAGCGCCGCGCCGCTTCCTGCTCCCGCGCCAAGGCTACTGCCTCGGCTTCCCGCGCTTTGCGCTTGTCGCGGCTTTCCTTGACAACCTGTATCAGCACATCATGGGCCAGTTCCAGCCTACGCACACCGAAACGCTCGTCCACTTGCAGCAAACGGCCGGCCACCAAGGCATCTAAACTGTCTTTGGAAACGCCGGGCAGGCTGAGTGCGTCATCAAGCGCGTAACTGTCGCGGTATCCGCTATCGGTGAGGAGTTCGTCCTCGACGAAAATTCGGACCGAAGGGGCATGGCCTGCCAAGCTGCGCTCGTAAAAATCGGCGAGTATCTGCCGTTCGGAACCGTGGATCAAATCCAGCGTGATCTTTGGCAATTCGGCCTTTTGCCGCCTGAGATTGAGTTCACTGCAAATGACACTGAGCAAGGCCGGATCAATTTCCTGTTCCCCATATGCCATACTCGGCACTTCCATGCCTTGTTGCGGACCGGCTGCGATGGCGATGATGCGCTCGTCCACGCCAGCTTCGACTAGATGCCCGCCGCTGTCCATCACCACGGACTTGGCCTGTAGACCGTCCATCGGCAATAGCCGGTAACGGTTATAGGTCAACGCAGGAATGAGCTTTTTCAAAGCTTCAACATGGGCGAGGTAGTCTTCCCTGAAACTCAAGATCATCTTTAAATCGGATTTTCGATAATCATAAGGAAGATCGTCCTGTGGGTTTTCATCCAGAGCGTCCTTGATCGGCTTGGGTATGCGATTTTCGATCAAATCGCCAAGTTCAGCGATAAACGCCTGGCTCCGGGCCTTGGAAAGCTCGTTCTCGGAACCCCTGGTGAACATTTCCTCGAACTGGTCCAGCACAATTAGCGGAGTCACCGGACGGTTTTTTTCGTTCCAGAATTCAACGTCACGGCGGTGGAAATACTCCCACAAGGTTTCCCCAATGCGGGCCGGGGCGACTTCAACGCGCCTAGCCTGGCATTCCGCCAACAAGGCTGAGAGAATTTGCGCACGCAACTGCGGGCCTTCGCCGGAGAAATCCAAGCGGATATAGAC
Organism: uncultured Methylococcaceae bacterium; assembly: GCA_903934875.1. Classification (GTDB taxonomy): domain Bacteria; phylum Pseudomonadota; class Gammaproteobacteria; order Methylococcales; family Methylococcaceae; genus Methylumidiphilus. Next base: position 16,124 of record CAIZPP010000313.1, on the reverse strand, counting down.
CGGCACCACGCCCTCTTTGCGCAAGCGGGGGAACAGCCCGGCTTGTAAAATGGAAGTTTTGCCTAAACCTGAGCGGCCAAACAACACGGTCAGCCTTTCGCGCTTGACCATGCGCGCCAAATCGGCGGTTTCCTTGTCCCTGCCGTGGAAGAACCCCGTATCCGTTTCTAGAAACGCATTCAGGCCCGGCCAAGGATTGTCGTTGTTGAGATGGGCAAGATTCGCTGTCATCTTCAGCCCCCCTTCTGCCGACGGTGATAATCGCGCACCAATTCCCTTATCCTGTCCACAAACTCGGCGCTGACTTGGCCTGCGGGAAGATTGGTGAATTGACTGGTTTTAAAGCGCTCGGGAACCTTGGCTGTGTAAGCAGGCGTCTCATCAATGGTCAATGGGACTAGGAAGGGAATCCCGTCCGCTATGCCTAACGCACGGTCCACCGCCCAAGCCCACTCCCTGCGGAAATACCCTTCCAAGCGGGCCTCAGTGGACTTGGACACAACCGGCATAAACAGGGAGCAACTGCCCACATTGCGGCGGATTTTCAGATCCCAGTCGTCCCCCGCCGCCAGTTCCCGTTTATCGAACCAGACATCCAGCCCGACCGCCTCCAGTGAGGCTTTAATCCGGCTGACTGCTTCCAAGTCATCGCTGGCATAGCTCAAAAATATCCCGCCCGGCACCATCTGGTAAGGATCACTGGCATTCACCGGCGGCGGGGACTGGGAATCTTGCAGTGTTTCTAGCGGATGGCGGTCCAGCCAGCGCTTCGCCAATTCAGCCACGAATTCGGTGCTACTGCCCCCGACTAACTTGGTGTTGTAGCTGAAGTTATCGAGAAACGTTTTAAGGCTTTCATCCTCTAGGAAACGATCACCCACCAGCACTTCCATGTGATCGCGCCGGTTGGAAAGCGGTTCGCTTCGGGTGGTCCGCATGATGAAACGCACCAGCCAATCAGAATAATCACAGCCTAAAAACAGTAAATGGCTATCCTGCAATTCATCAAACAGCAAATGCGGCCTGTGGGAATTGCTTTGCATGGACTGGATGAATTCTAGCAAATCCTCGTCACAGGCGACAAAATCGGGTGAAGCCGACAATTTGCCGAGAAGATGATAGACCACAGGATAATCCAAACCCTTTTTTTCAGATTTCAAATCTTGAATATCATTGGGCAAATAGGACAATTGCTCCGTTTTGGCATTGCCCCCAAAACGGACTTGGTTGATCGCGTCCACCAACAAGGAATCGAAAGTGAAGGTCACGAACAGTTTGCACGGGCCTAGCTTTGCTAGGTCCAGCAAGGCTGGCGAAGGCTGGAAGTTGGTGTCTTTTAGCAAAGTCCGAATGCGTGGGTAGATTTCCTCCTTTTTGCCGCGATTCTCGATAAACCGCACCACCACATCATTGATACTATAATTTTCCGGCAAATCCCGTGGCTTGACCCGCAATCGCCCCGTTAGTTGTTCGGCCACATACCGGTTGAAGGTCATTTCGCCCGCGCCCGCGTCAACGGTCACCAGTTCCGGGCCAATGATGGGAATGACTTTGCCTTCCTCTATGTATTCGAGAAGGTCGTCCCAAAAATAGTCATCCAAGTCATTCATTGCGGCTTATAGCGTTTTTTATATCACAGGTTACTGGATAAGACTTACAGCGTTTTAAATATCGAATAGTTACTTGTTAAGTTATATTACTCCCATGTCACTCTAAAAATGGCTGATTGGTAGGATAGGTAGAGGCATGGATGCACAAACCCATCATTAAGAGTGCTCCAATATTGTGATGGGTTTCGCTTACGCTCTACCCATTCTACACTTTTTCCAATTTTGCAGTAATAAGGAATAATAGGAGATAAAGGGGCGTGGTCAAGCCTTGGATTGTTTTTGAACTTTTTCTCAAAAAAATATTCAAGGCCTGACTCAGTTTTTTCTTAAAAACTGATGTTACGCACAGGCCCCTGTGCTGTTATCTGCAAAGGATTGCCGATGTGCGAAGATTCGTTTTGGAGTGTCAAGGCTTGCCTTGACAGGCAAAGCGAGCTTTGCCACTCCAATGCGTAACATCAGTTAAAAAAACAGAAATTTTAATTACTGTCGGCTTACTGGGGAACAGTCCAGTTTGCCCTAACGATAGAATCAGCGACCCCGGTAATGTCAATATAATCCACCGTCACGATGTTAAGCGCTCTTCCTTTCCACGCACCATTAATATAGCCTTGAAAAATAGGATTAAACTTTTTCGCCAAGTCTTGTGGGTTAGTAGGGATGGGACCAACCACTCCCGTACCATTTGGGGTCAAGACACCTGAAAGTTCAAACAATTTATGCTCAGATGCGACAGTAGTGCCAACTGGACGTATTGTATCAAGCCCTTTCTGAATATAAGCCAACATCCCATTTGAGTCTTCAAAATTCCCCCATCCAGTTCTGTCAATAACGTCGGCCTCTTTCCAGCCAACATCACCGATAACAACAATCTTGCCTTTGAGAGCACTTAATGTGGCATTTTGAGGGAGAGTCGCTGAACCGAATGGGTAAAGGCGTCCAGCGGGTAGGGTTTTGGTAAATACATCTTCAATGTATGGGTCTTTGTTGTTGGCATCATCAAGCCCACGTATGGCTGTCACACTCAAAATGACCACTTCTCCAGGATGCGCGTTCAGCCATGCGTTTATTTGATTCAGTGCATCGGCAAGTTTAACCCCGACGACATAAGAAGGGCTGGTGCCATGCCCATACATGTAGTAATCAGACCCACCAAGAGTATTACCAAAACAGGCGGTCGCCGGACCTTTTACGCTTTGCCATCCCAGCTTTATATTCCGGTGAAATGTTGCTTTGCTAAATGGGCCAAACCAACCTTGTGAGCAGGCCGTATCAGCCGTGACAGGGTCCCAAGTTCTGTTGAAGTTAGGCGGGCAACTCCAGCATTCGCCGCCGTTACGAGGATCAAAAAAACCACCTGGCACACAATTGGCATCCGCCCAGAAGTAACCCGTACGAAAATCAAAATAACGCGCACCGTGGTTAAGCTGGCCGGTAAAGTCGAGGTTTTGATTTTTGGCATAATCTGCCGGAAGCATCCCTGGGTACATGGCTGAATCATGCGTACCTGGCATGACAATCTTTTTCAGCGGCCAATTTTCGATAAGAGGGGAAAGCTGGCTCATCCAGTTGGACAAATCAATAGTAGCTGGTTGTTGCATATTTTTATACTCCGAATAAGTCATATACAAAAGCCCACTTGTATCAAGTGGACACTAACTAGCAGAGTCTTTGGAACAGAGAATAAATTACTACTAATTAATTTTTTCGTCGTTTGCATCTGGGTGAAACACCCTCTGACCGGTAGACTTTTGGCCGGACTGAACCGGGGCTATTGCAAACGGGCGATAAAGTACATCAAGTCAGCGTGGCTGTCAACAAACGCCGACTGCTCGATAAAGCAATGATGCGTGATAAGTGCTAATGCGTAAGCGTTCACGCTCCCCTGCCTTTTCCTGGGGGCGATGCCATCTTGGTCGCAATTCTGGCGGACGGGACACCCGCGCTCCTGGGGGGGTGAACGCTTAAGCTAATGCTATTGAGTCAGCCTAGCGGTAAACTGTAGAATTAGCACTTTTGCAGTTTAACCAAACTTGCGATAGCCAGATTCAAGACGTATCCAAAACTGTCTGGTAAAAAAGGGCAACAACAGGAGCAATACTGATGGCAGCAATAAACTTAGGAATGAAACGTCGGTTCAACAAAAACTCAAGCCCCGTCCCTAAGTTTGTCTGCCAAATTAAGCGGGTAGCCTTAGCTGTGTCGCTGGCCCTAGCCTCACCCACCCCTTGGGCTTTGCCTGCGGGCGGGTCCGTCGCTGCCGGGGCGGTGAACATACAGCAACCGAGTTCCAGCAGCCTCAACATCGGCCAAACCTCCAACCAGGCAGTGGTCAACTGGCAAAGCTTCAACATCGGCCAGGGCGAGGCGGTGCGCATCCAGCAACCCAGCCCGCAAGCCGTATTGCTCAACCGCGTCGTCGGCGAGGATGCCTCCAGCATCTTCGGCCAGCTCAGCGCCAATGGCCGGGTTTTCCTGGTCAACCCGGCAGGCATACTGTTCGGCCCGGATGCCCGCGTCGATGTCGGTAGCCTGACCGCGTCCACGCTGAAAATCAGCGACGGGGATTTCCTCGCCGGACGCTATATCTTCACTGGCGGCGAACAGGGCGGGCAGGTGGTCAACGCCGGCACCCTACGCGCCAGCCAAGGCGGCTACATTGCCTTGCTCGGCCATCAAGTCGTCAATTCCGGCAACATCAGCGCCCCCGGCGGCAGCGTCGCCTTAGCCGCAGGCGACCAAATCGAGATCGACCTGAACGGCGACGGGCTGCTCGCGCTAAAAGTCAACGCCGCTGCCTTGGACGCCAAAGTCAGCCACAGCGGTGTAATAGATGCCGAAGGCGGCAGCGTGGCCCTCAGTGCCCATGCCAAGAATGCTCTTGTGGACACCGTGCTGAATGTCTCGGGCACAATCAAGGCCACCGGGATATCGAAGCGCAACGGCGAAATCTATCTGGACGGCGGTGACTCCGGCGTGGTCGAAGTCAGCGGTAGCCTAGATGTGTCCAGCCATGCGCAAGCCGTGGAAGCGCCCGCCACCCAGCACACTGGCACTGGCGGCAACATTGCTGTCACTGGTGGACAAATCAACCTGACCGCTTCGGCCAGCCTGGATGCATCCGGCGACACAGCAGGCGGCACGGTCACGCTTGCCGCCACAAACACTCCCCTTCCCTCGGGGGGAGGGTCCGGGGGAGAAGGGATAATCAACCAAGGTGGCACCATCCATGCCGACTCAAGCGCAGGAGCTGGCGGCCAAGTCATATTATCCGGCAACAAGCTGCAACTCGACACCGGCAGCCTGACCACCGCCACTGGCGCGACCGGCGGCGGTCAAATCTACGTCGGCGGTGGCCCGCACGGTTCCCCTCTCCCTCCGATAAATGGGCCGCAATCCATCTCCCCTCTCCCCCCGGGAGAGGGGCCGGGGGTGAGGGTCCAAAATGCCACCACCGCCCGCGTCGAACAAGGCGCAACGCTGGACGCCTCCGCCACCAACAACGGCAATGGCGGTACCATCGTCGCCTATGCCTCCAAACAAACTTATTTCGCCGGCACAGCCAAGGCCGAAGGCGGGCCGAATGGCGGCGACGGCGGCAGCATCGAAACCTCGGGCAGCCAACTGAATATCAGCGACAGCGCCCAAGTCAGCACCCTCGCACCATTGGGCAAAACCGGCACTTGGCTGCTAGACCCGAATGATTACACCATTGCCGCCTCCGGGGGCAATATCACCGGCACGGCCCTGTCTGCCAATCTAGGAACCAGCAATGTCACCATCAGCACCGCGACACAAGGCACGGCGGGCGGCAATGGCGACATCTTCGTTAACGATACGGTGTCTTGGACTAGCAACACCACCTTGAGTTTGCAGGCCGGACGCAACATCCAAGTCGATACCAGCATCAGTGCCACTGGCAACACCGCCGGTCTGACCCTAGGCTATGGCCCGGCAGCCGGGAATGGTTATTTTCTTAACAGCGCGGCTACGATCAACCTGCCCGGCACGGCTCCTGTGCTCAAAATTGGCGTGGCGGGCAGTGAAGCCAGTTATACCGTTATTAATAGCTTAGGCGTGGCGGGTGACACCTCGGGCACGAGCTTGCAAGGGATGCAGGGCAACCTAGCCAAGAATTATGCGCTAGGCAGCAACATTGATGCCTCAGCCACTTCAACTTGGAATGTTTCGGGAGGGGTGGCTGCGGGTTTCAACCCTGTAGGGAATAATGTTTCTTCCACATTCACAGGCAGGTTTGACGGCTTGGGCCATGTCATCAATGGACTGAGCATCAACCGGCCCACGACGAGTAACGTCGGCTTATTTGGCTATTCCTCGGGCAGCATCAGCAATGCTGGAAGCGCAGGCGGCAGTGTCACTGGACTGGGCAGTGTTGGCGGATTGGTCGGATATAACAATGGAGGCACCCTCTCCAACGTCTACAATACAGGTGGAGTGATTGGATTTTCCGAAGTTGGCGGACTGGTCGGCATAAACGTCGTTAGTGCCCACATCAGCAATGCCTACAGCACGGGGACAGTGAGCGGCACAACGGATGTCGGTGGTTTAGTCGGCGTGAACATTAACAGCAGCCTCAGTAACGTCTATAGCACTGGCCCTGTTAGCGGTAGCGGCCCAGTCGGCGGCTTGGTGGGTTATAACTATAGTAATATCGCTGGAAACAGCATTATTCAAAATGCCTACAGCACTAGCGCAGTCAGTGGTTTCAGTTCCAGTTATACCGAATATGTGGGCGGATTGGCCGGCCGAAACAATACGAATAGCACTATCAGCAACACTTACAGCACAGGAAAGGTTAGCGATTCTGGCTCGTCCGGCAATGTTGGCGGGTTGGTCGGTGCTAACACGGGCACCGTCACTGCCAGTTTTTGGGACACCCAGACTTCGGCGCAAGCCAGTAGCGCGGGCGGAATCGGCATGACCACTGCCCAGATGATGACCCAGGCCAATTTTACATCAGCCACCACCGCCAACGGCAATGTCAACCCTAATTGGAACTTCAGCACCGGCTGGTGGATGAGCGACGGCAACACCCGCCCGTTCCTGCTGTCCGAATACTCCACCACCATCACCAACGCCCACCAGTTGCAGTTGATGGCGACTAACCTCGGTGCCAATTACACGCTGGCCAACGACATTAACATGAGCGAACTCCAATCCACTGCGGGGCTATGGAGTACCGCAACTGGATTTGTGCCGATTGGCAATGCAACGACTGCGTTTGGCGGCAGTTTCAATGGCGGAGGGCATGTCATCACTGGCCTGACGATTAACCGTCCAACGACGGATAACATCGGCTTATTTGGTTTGTCGTCAGGCACCATCAGTAATATTGGCATCGTAGGCGGCAGTGTCATTGGACAAAACACTGTTGGCGGACTAGTCGGTGCTAGTAGTAACGGTGCTATCAGCAACTCCTACAGCTCCGCGCAGGTAAATGGCGTTAATGATGTTGGCGGGCTGGTCGGTTATAATAATCTGAACACCATTAGAAACACCTACAGCACGGGGGCTATCAGCGGAAAAAGCACCGTCGGAGGACTGGTCGGTTTAAATTCGAGCATAGTTTCCAACTCCTACAGCACTGGGGCGGTCAGCGGCAATTCCTCTGTCGGCGGTCTGGTCGGCGTTAATGCTGGCAACGTCACCAAAACCTACAGCACGGGGACGGTCAGCGGCAATACCTATGTCGGCGGACTGGTCGGTTTCGCATCTTATGGTACTATCAGCAATGCCTACAGTACGGGGGCGGTCAGCGGTAATTCTTCTGTCGGCGGGCTGATTGGTCAAATTGGTAGTTTGGGCAACATCATCAACACCTACAGCACAGGCGCGGTCAGCGGCAATTCCTCTGTCGGCGGTCTGGTCGGCTATAACTCTAACACTATCTATGATTCCTACAGCACGGGCCTAGTCAGTGCAACTGGCAGCGGCCCGAACGCTATCGGCGGATTGGTCGGTTCTAATACTGGTACCGTCTTTGTTAGCTTTTGGGACACCCAAACTTCGGGACTAGCCAGCAGTGCTGGCGGAACCGGCCTGACCACCGCCCAGATGATGACGCAGGCCAATTTCAGCGGCTGGGATTTCACCACAATTTGGGGCATGATTCCTAATGTGTCCTACCCTTATCTGCAATGGCAGTTTGCCACCGCCCCGCAAATCGTCTCCGGCATTTTGAGCGGTGCGGGCAACAGCGGCAAAACTATCCAAATAGCGCAGAATGGCAGCTTGCTGACCACAGCAAGCACTGGGGCCGACGGCTTCTACTATCTGACCCTGTCGGCTAACAGCATAGCCAGCGGGCATGATTTGCTGTCCTACCTGAGCAGTGCGGGCAGTACCCCCGCCGCCACGGTGCGCTTGTCCGACGGCAACAGCTTGACGGGCATCAATCTGACCCCCAATACCTTGACCGTGGGCAGCAATAGTGCAGCCGCTGTTTCCAACACGGATATAGCCACCGCCAAGGGCAGCTTGAGCAGCGCGGATATCCCTTACACCGTCAGCGGTTCTAATATTAGCTTGACTAGCGGTGTGGCCTTCCAAACCGCCAGTGGGACCAATTATAACCTGAATGGCAACCTCACCACGGTCAATGCCAGTCTGAACCTCAGTTCCGCCGGCCTGTTGGCATTGGGTTCGTACAACCTCAGTGGCACGGGCGTAACCCTGGGTGGCCTAGGCGTGACCAGCACCGGCGGCACGGTCAACGGCGGCAGCGGTGACGTACTGATCAACGCGGGCGGCGGCGCGTTCAATCTGGCGGGTGCGATTACTACCACTAGCAACACCGCAACGGCGGTCAAGCTACTTAACGCCAGCACCGCGGCACTCGGCAATATCAGCACCGGCGCAACGGGCACGACTACCTTAGGGGTAGCCGGCAACACGATTAGCGGCGCGGTAACGCAGACCGGCAGCATCAACACCGGCACTTTGGTTGGAGTCACCGGCAACACGGTCAACTTAAGCGGCAGCAACACGCTGACCAATTTAGGCTCATTCACTAGCGGCGGTGCGTTCACGTTGAGCGACAGCAGCGGCGGTTTGAACCTGACCGGCGCGTTGAACAGCGGCAGCGCTACGGTTTCCATCACGACGACTGGCGGCGTTTTGGCGCTGGGGTCCAACAACATCGGCGCTGTCGGCGTGACGCTGAAAGGCGCGGGCGTAACCAGCGCCGGCGGCACCGTCAACGGCGGCAGCGGTGACGTACTGATCAACGCGGGCGGCGGCGCGGTCAACTTGGCCGGTGCGTTGAGCACCACCAGCAATAGCGCGACGGCAGTGCAAGTGATCAATGCCAGCACGGCGGCACTCGGCAATATCAGCACTGGCGCAACAGGCACTACCACCTTAGGGGTAGCCGGCAACACGATTAGCGGCGCGGTGACGCAGACCGGCATCCTCAACATCGGCACTTTGGCCGGACTCACCGGTAGCACGGTGTCACTGGGCGGCAACAATACCATCGCCAACTTGGGCGCGTTCACCAGCAACGGCGCGTTTACGCTGAACGACACGACTGGCTTGAATGTCACTGGCGCGGTGATGACCAGCAACAACGGTGCGGCCTCAGTCGCCGTGACTGGCGGCAATCTGGCAATCACCACTGGCTCCGTGGCGGGTGCGGGTATCAACCTCAGCACCACTGGCACGGGCAACGCCATGACCCTAAACGGCAACATCAACGGCAACGCCGGGAATGTAGTACTGATCTCGGCGGATGCCATCAGCCAAACCGGCGGGGCGATCAACACCACCGCCACCCTGTCCGGCAGCGCGTCCACCACGGTCACGCTGAGCCAAGCCAACACCGTCGCCAATCTGGGTGCGTTCACCACAAACGGCGACTTCAGCCTGACCAACGGCAACCATCTGACCGTCGTCGGCATAGTGGGCAGCGGTAGTTTGGGCAATGTCAGCCTGAATATCACCGGCGGGGTCGGCGAGAACGCTGGGGCTGGCATTACCGGGGCGGGGTTACAATTGCTCGGCACAGGAAACTTCGCCCTGTATGCCGAAAATCAGGTCAACACCATCGCAACCGACACTAGCGGCAGTTTGATAGGCTTCGGGAATAACAGCAACCTCACTGTCGGCACGGTGCATTCCACGCAGGGCATCACCACCCACGACCAAACCTTGGAACTTGATATAAGAGGGGACCTGTCGATCACGGCTAATGTAAACACCGGTTCGAGTGGGGTGCTGCTGTCAACGACTGGTGGGATCAGCCAAACCAATACGGGGCTAATTATTGGGGACTTTCTAATCGGCCACGCAGGCAGCACAATGATACTGGACCAAGCCAACGCCATCGCCCAGATCGGCAAAAGCTATGGACTCACCAGCCAAGGTGATTTCATTTTGCATGACTCAAGTGTAGGCGGACTGGCCGTTACTGGCTCGGTCAATAGCACGACGGGGCTGGTCTCGGTTTCTAACACAGGCGGCAATCTAACGGTGGATGCCACGGGTTCTAACACGGGATCAGTGACCGGCAACAATGTAACCCTAGCGACCGTGGCCGGCGGAGATATCATCTTGCAAGGCCAGAACGCTAAGGTGGACGGAGGAACCGAATCGGTTAACTTGCTTGCGGCGGGCAGTATCAGCCAGACTGGCGGGCAAATCGTCACCAATGGAGGCACAGTGACCTTGACCGCATCGACAGGCAGCATTGACCAGACTGGAGGTGTAGTGACCACGGGCGCTACGGGTACCCTGTCCGGCAGCGCGGCGACCACGGTGACGCTGAACCAAGCCAACACCATTGCCAATCTGGGCGCATTCGCCAGCAAAGGCGCGTTCACACTGAACGACACGACCGGCTTGAATGTCATCGGGACGGTGACGACGAACAACAACGGCGCGGCTTCAATCGCCGTGACTGGCGGCAATCTGGCAGTGACCACGGGAACCTTGGCGGGCGCGGGGGTCAACCTCACTACCACTGGAGCGGGCAATGCCATTATTTTGAACGGCAACGTGAATGGCAACGCAGGCAACGTGGCACTGAACTCAGCGGACCTTATCTCCATCAACAATGCGATTTATTGGTCTGGCGACACAAGCTTGAGCCTGGAAGCGCAAACCAACATTCAAGTCAACGCCAACATTACCGCCACTGGCAATAACGCCGGGTTGACCCTAGGCTATGGCTCGGCAGTTGGGAATGGCTATTTCCTTAACAACGGGGCTACGATCAACCTGCCCGGCACTGCTCCCGCACTCAACATTGGCGTAACCGGCAGTGAAGCCACTTACACCGTCATCAATAGCGTTGGTGTGGCAGGTGACATTTCGGGCACGAGCTTGCAAGGGATGCAGGGCAACCTAGCCAATAATTATGCGCTAGGCAGCAACGTCGATGCCTCGGCCACTTCAGCTTGGAATATTTCAGGAGGGGTGGCTTCGGGTTTCAACCCTGTGGGGGCATTCACGGGACAATTTGACGGCTTGGGTCATGTCATCAGTGGACTGACCATCAACCGACCGACTACGGATAGCGTCGGCCTGTTTAGCCAATCGTCGGGGCCTATCAGCCATATTGGGCTGTTGGGGGGTAGTGTCAGCGGGCAAAACAATGTCGGCAGTCTAACTGCTATAAACAATAGTCTTATCACGGATGCGTATAATACGGGCACAGTTAATGGGGTCAATGGTGTCGGCGGCTTGGTCGCCTTAAATTATGGTAGCATCGCCAACAGCTATACCACAGGCGCAGTCAGCGGCACTTATAATATTGGCGGTCTGGTCGGTGCCAACTACGCTAACATCAGCAATGCCTACAGCACCAGTCCAGCCAGCGGAAACCAAACAGTTGGCGGGTTGGTCGGCTACAATCAAACCGGCACCTTTATCAGCAATGCGTATAGTGCAGGCGTGGTCAGTGGGACAGTTTTTGTCGGCGGGCTGGTCGGCGACAACTTTGGCTCGATTACCAACGCCTATAGCACAGGTTCTGTGAACGGCAATTCCAATCCCTTTGTTGGCGGGTTAGTCGGCGAAAATGGCTCAGGCGGTGCTATTTCAAATACCTATAGCACTGGATTGGTTTCCGGCGGAAGCGGGGGGCTAGTCGGTATCAACAACCCAGGCGGTAGTGTCACTAATAGTTATTGGGATGCCGTTACCACAGGAGTCAGCGTGGCGATTGGATCAGACAGCGGCACTAGTTCTAACTTGGCCAATGTCGGAAGCTCCCCCTATGCCCAAGCCAGCTACTCCATGCTCGACTTCACCAGAACTTGGTGGATGAGCGATGGCAACACCCGCCCGTTCCTGCTGTCCGAGTATTCCACCACCATCACCAACGCCCACCAGTTGCAGTTGATGGCGGTCAACCCTGCGGCCAATTACACGCTGGTCAACGATATTAGCTTAAGCGAACTTCAATCCGCCTCGGGGATGTGGAATACCGTCACCGGGTTCGTGCCGGTTGGCAATGCAACGACTGCGTTCACTGGCAGCTTCAACGGCGGTGGGCATGTCGTCAGCGGGCTAAGCATCAACCTCCCATCAGCGACGGATGCTGTCGGTTTGTTTGGGGATTCCTCAGGTACTATCAGCAATATTGGAATCGTAGGCGGCAGTGTCATTGGACAGACCAATGTCGGCGGGCTGGTCGGTGCTAACAGTGGCAATGTCAGCAACGCCTATAGCACAGCCGTGGTCAGCGGCACCTCTGCTATTGGCGGGTTAGTCGGTGCTAACAGTGGCAATGTCTCCTATGCCTATAGCACAGGCGCTGTCAGCGGCACGTCTTCCACTGGTGGGCTGGTCGGCACTAACAGTGGCAATGTCTCCTATGCCTATAGCACGGGCGCAGTCAGCGGCACCACCAATGTCGGTGGGCTGGTCGGTTTGAATGCTGGCACCGCCACTGCCAGCTTCTGGGACACTCAAACTTCAGGCCAAACCAGCAGCGCGGGCGGAACCGGCATGAGTACCGCCGATATGATGACCCTAGCCAATTTCACCTCGTCCACCTCCGCCAATGGCAATGTCAACCCCAATTGGGACTTCACCGCAGGCTGGTGGATGAGCGACGGCAACACCCGCCCGTTCCTGCTGTCTGAGTACTCCGCCACCATCAGCAACGCCCATCAGTTGCAGTTGATGGCGACCAACCTGTCCGCCAACTACACATTGGCCAACGATATCGGCTTAAGCGAACTCCAATCCGCCGCGGGGATGTGGAACACTGCCACTGGATTTGTGCCGATTGGCAACTCAACAACTGCGTTCAATGGCAGCCTCAACGGTATAGGGCATGTCGTCAGCGGCTTGACAATCAACCGGCCTACGACGAGTGACATCGGCTTGTTTGGCGATTCAAGCGGCTCCATCAGCAATATTGGCATCGTAGGAGGCGGTGTCGTTGGACAAAACAATGTCGGTGGGCTAGTCGGTTCTAATAGTGGCAGTATCACCGATACCTATAGCACGGGCGCGGTCACAGGCGGTTTTGCTGGCGGGCTGGTCGGCTACAATCACGTTGGCGGCACCATGAGCAACGCCTACAGCACGGGCACGGTCAGTGGTAGTTCCACAGTGGTTGGCGGGCTGGTGGGCAATAACGATGGCAATATTGTTAACGCCTACAGCACGAGCACGGTCAACAGTAATTCCGCAGTGACTGGCGGGCTGGTGGGCGTTAACTTTGGTAATCTCACCAACTCCTACAGCACGGGCACAGTCAGCGGTTTACTTGGTAGTGTCGGCGGGCTGGTCGGCGTTAACTCAGGCACCCTCGCCAACTCCTACAGCACGGGCACTGTTAATGATGGGCCATTAGGTGGAAATGACGGCGGGCTGGTCGGTTTGAACATGGGTACCATCAGCAACGCCTACAGCACCGGCGCGGTCAGTGGTCACAACTATGTCGGCGGGCTGGTTGGTCAGAATACCGCCAGCATCACCAACACCTACAGCAGCGGGGTGGTCAGCGGAAACGGCATTGTTGGAGGCTTGGTCGGTTCTAACAGTGGCAGCGTCACCGCCAGCTTTTGGGACACTCTAACTTCGGGCCAAGGTGCCAGCGCGGGCGGAACCGGCCTGAGCACCGCCCAGTTGATGACAGCAAACTCGTTCACCGGCTGGGATTTCACTACAATCTGGGGCATGATTCCCAATGTGTCCTACCCTTATCTGCAATGGCAGTTCTCCACGGCCCCGCAAATCGTCTCTGGCATGTTGAGCGGCGCGGGCAACAGCGGCAAAACCATCCAAATAGCCCAGAATGGCAGCTTGCTAACCACGGCAAGCACTGGGGCCAACGGCTTCTACTATCTCACCCTGTCGGCTAACAGCATTGCCAGCGGGCATGATCTGCTGTCCTACCTGAATAATTCGGGGAACATCCCCGCCGCCACGGTGCGCCTGTCCGACGGCAACAGCTTGACGGGTGTCAACCTGACCCCCAATACCCTGACCGTGGGCAGCAATAGCACAGCCGCAGTTTCCAACACCGATATTGCCACAGCCAAGGGCAGCTTGGCCCCAACGTTCCTGGCGGATATCCCCTACACCGCCATTGGGACGAATATAGTCTTGAATAGCGGTGTTGCCTTCACCACGGCCAGCAACACTAATTACAATTTAAACGGCGACATTACCAGCACAAACGCGAATCTAACCCTACAGTCCACCAGTTCCATCAACCTTGGCAACAATTTGAATGCGGGTACGGGCACCATTGTCTTGGATGCCACTGGTGCGTTGACTTACTCTGCGGGTACACTCACCGCATCAACCATCAATATTGGCATTGCTGGAACGACCACTTCGATAGGGGCAAGCGGTGCCGCCATTGCCACGGCGACGGACAATCTCAATGCCCAATCCATGAATGGCGGAATTTGGCTCAATAACACCGGCACGGTCAATCTGTTTGCCAGTGCAACGGCTGGCATGGTGAATGTAGTCAATGCCGGCGGCAGTTTGACAGTGGCAACCGATGGTGTGACAGGCAACGGCATCAGCCTCACTACCACTGGCGCGGGCAATGCCATCAATTTGAACGGTGCGCTGAACGATAGCGGCGGCGGGGGCATAATCCTGAACTCGGCAGACCTCATCGGCCAAACTGCGACCGGGCTAATCAACACCACAGGCACCCTGTCCGGCAGTGCAGGAACCACCGTGACGCTGAACCAAGCCAACACCGTCGCCAATCTGGGCGTGTTCACCAGCAACGGCGCGTTCACGCTGAATGACACGACCGGTTTGAATGTCACTGGCGCGGTGAGCAGTGGTAGCGGTGCGGCATCAATCACCACTAGCGGCCTGTTAGCACTGGGAACGAACAATATCAGCGGCAATGGCGTGACTCTGAACGGCGCGGGCGTGACCAGCACGGGCGGCACGGTCAACGGCGGCAGCGGTGACATCCTCGTCAACGCAGGCGGCGGCGTGGTCAATCTGGCGGGCGCATTGACCACCACCAGCAACACCGTGACAGCAATCCAAGTACTCAATGCCAGCACGGCGGCGCTGGGCAATATCACCACCAGCGCAACAGGCACGACCACACTGGGCGCAATCGGCAACACGATTAGCGGGGCGGTGACGCAAACCGGCATCATCAACACCGGTACTTTGGCTGGACTCACCGGTGGCACGGTGACACTGGGCGGCAACAACGCCATCGCCAACTTGGCCGCGTTCACCAGCAACGGCGCGTTTACGCTCAACGACACGACTGGTCTGAATGCCACCGGCCCAGTGACCACGCAAAATAACGGCGCGGCCAACATCACGACCATCAGTTCCCTTTCTGTTGACGGTTCGGTGGCGGGCGCGGGTGTCAGCCTAAGCTCCAGCACAGGTGGCATCAACCTCTTGGGCACAACAATAAACGGTAACGCGGGCATTGTCACCCTGACCTCGGCAACCAACATCTCCCAGACCAACGGCAACATCGTCACCAGCGGCACACTGACCGGCAATGCGAACGGCACGGTGACACTCAACGGGACGAACAGCATAGCCAAGCTCGGCGCGTTCAGCAGCAACGGCGCATTCACCCTGAACAACATCAATGTCGGCGGGCTGAACGTCACCGGCGCAGTGACCAGCAACAATAACGGCCTGGCCTCGATCACCACAGCGGGCGGAAATCTGGCACTTACCAGCGGATCGGTGGCGGGCGCGGGCGCTAGTTTGACCACCACAGGGGCAGGCAATGCCATCCGCTTGAATGGCAACATCAACGGCAACGCCGGGAATGTCACTCTTAATTCAGCGGATGCCGTCAGCCAAACTGGCGGTGCGATCAACACCACCGGCACCCTATCCGGCAGCGCGGCTGCCACGGTGACGCTGAACCAAGCCAACACCGTCGCTAATCTGGGTTCGTTCACTAGCAACGGCGCGTTCACGCTGAACGACACAACTGCTTTGAATGTCACCGGCGCGGTGGGCACTAGCAACAACGGTGCGGCATCCCTCTTCGTGACTGGCGGCAATCTGGCAATCACCACC
>CAIZPP010000312.1 GCA_903934875.1 uncultured Methylococcaceae bacterium | reverse complement strand
CGCTAGGAGTCCCGGTTTGTATTTATGTACAGCGTTTTTATCTTAACATAAGGATAATAATAAAGGACGCTAAATTAAACCATCTTGTGTGTATGTGCTTTCCAACATGATATAACCTAAAAGTAACTCTTTGATATTAAAAATGCTGTAAAAACGCTGTATTTAGGATCGTTTCGCAACTTTGCGCCAATCCAGCCAAGGATCGCTAATGCCCAACAAGGCGACTAGCAGGAACAACCATTTCAGCGTAATCAAGATAAAAATCAGACCTAGATAGGTAATTAGCGTCAGAAAGCCTTTTCCGCCTAAAATGATTGCATGAAGAATGGAAAAACCGACAAGAATGAACAGCACAACAAACACGCAATTCAGATTCCAAGCGATTTCTTCTGCGCTCCCCCCTAATAAAAAACCCGCACTAAGGCAGGCCAGCCCCAAATAAACCACGGCCCGATGTAAACGCAATCCTACGAATTCGCGCCCAAATCCACCGGGGTTAAACAGTATTGCCTGTAGCCAACGTGCGAGGAATAGTCCTATGATTAGGCTTAACAACGAACCGCCCACAACCAACCCAGTAAGGTAATGGGAAAAAAAGTCCAGTGCCTTGCCAAACTCGACAGGGTCGAAATCCTCCGGGGTATTCTGCGATAAAGCTTGCAGGAATAACTGCATTTTTTCCCGCCACAAGGCGGCCGGATTGCTGACCGTGGCATATACGCCCAATACAACAGCCAGACCGAGACCCAGCGCGGTTTCCAGCGCCAATTCCATACTGCGCGACTCACGCAAAATGACGGCAACAGGCCAAGCCGGCCCCCATAGCAGCAAACCGTAGCTAATGCCTTGCGCGGGGTTGCCTGTTTGCAAGGCACTGCCTGTACCTAGTATCAATAGCGCAAAAAGCAACACCCACGCACCTTCTCTACCGCCTTTGCGCAAGACCAATAGCGCATACAAGGCTGAACTGAGCAGATTAAGAGGAGGAAGCAACAGTGAAGCGATGGCTAAACCGCAGATCGCGACTAGCGCCTGATATCTCCCCTGCATGGAATAAGCCGCTATAAACCGCATTATCTACCTTCCATTGCAAAGCCCTAGCGCTTGGCTCCTGCGCACCTTATTGTGGGTGTGAGTCGCAGAACGGCAGCAACGCTAAAAAACGTGCCCGCTTGATAGCCGTGGCAAGCTGCCTTTGATATTTCGCTTTGGTCCCAGTGATGCGACTGGGCACAATTTTTCCGGTTTCAGAAACGAACTCGCGTAAAGTGTCCAAGTCTTTATAATCGATTTCCTTGACATTCTCGGCGGTGAAACGGCAAAATTTTCTACGTTTGAATTGACGAACCATGTTCTGACTCTCTAATATTAATGACGTGTTACGGGTATGAAGACAATAGCTGTGAGGGTAAACCCGCTATGCCTCGGCTGTGGCAGGGTCAATATCAACGACCAGCGCATCCCCAGCCAAGACTATTTCATCGTCTTCTTCTTCGTCCTCGTCGTCATCGGTCTTTTCGACCTCAGTTTCGCTCTGGCCGGCCCGCATTAGCGGGGAGGGTTCGATGACGGCCTCATCGCGCACCAATGTCAGACTCCGCAACACTGCGTCGTTGAAGCGAAAACTGCTTTCCAACTCGTCTAGAGTAGGTTGGTCGATCTCAATGTTCATGAGCACATAATGTGCTTTATGAACCTTGTTGATGGCGTAGGCCAGAGGGCGGCGCCCCCAGTCCTCCAGACGGTGGATAGTGCCGGATGCCGACTCAATGATGGAACGATATCGTTCAATCATTGCCGGAACCTGCGCACTCTGGTCGGGGTGGACAAGAAAAACGATTTCATAATGACGCATAAATGCTCCTTTCGGATTAAAAAAGCCTCCCGCAAAATGCGATGAGGCAAGGAGTGATGGCTTGAGTTTTGGACCATCGCTTAAAAAACCAACAAGTGTACTAGACAGTGTGGGTTGAAACAAGTAAAAATCATTCAATGTAAAAATTCAAAGGCCGCCCGGATCGTCAGCAGCGCTTTTACTCGCTCCCGCTGTAATCGCCCTTAGAAAAAACTGAAAATCAAAACTTTGCCATGGAGTCCATGTTTCCTTGAACGAAATTCCACTTAGCCTGTTGTTCGTTTCGCTTATCCTGTTGTTGATCACGTCGGCGTTCTTCTCCGGGGCTGAAACCGCGTTGATGGCACTCAACCGCTACCGCCTCCTGCATCTGGTAAAAGCAGGCCATCCCGGCGCCGTGCGGGCGCAAAATCTCCTCCGCCGCCCCGACCGGCTGATTGGCTTGATCCTGTTAGGCAATTGCTTTGCCAATATATTGGCTTCCTCATTAACCACGGTGATTTCGCTCCGCCTGTATGGTGACAGTGGCATCGCCATCACTGCCGGCGTGCTGACATTGGTCGTGCTGATTTTCTCGGAAGTGGCACCTAAGACGCTAGCCGCCCGACATCCTGAGCGGCTTGCATTTGGCGCATCCTGGATCATCGTCCCGCTAATGAGGCTGTTTTATCCAGTGGTTTGGTTGGTCAATATGGTTGCCAACCTATTGCTGCGGCTGTTGGGTTTCAGCCCAAAAGGCGAAACCCACAGCGCCCTTAGCAAGGAAGAGTTACGCACCGTGGTCGCCGAAGCCGGGGCGATGATCCCTGAACGCTATCAGAATATGTTGCTCAGTGTTCTGGACCTCGAATCGGCATCCGTCGAAGACATCATGATCCCGCGCAATGAGATTGCCGCCATTGATTTAGACTCGTCCCTGGAGCAAATCGTCGAGCAGATCAGAAACAGCCGCCACACCCGGCTTCCAGTATATCGCAAGAGCATCGACAAGGTTTTCGGACTGTTGCACTTGCGCAAAATATTAATACGCATGATCCATAGTGATTTCAGCAAGGAGGCAATTGCAAAAAGCCTGGACAAAATCTACTTTATTCCTGAGAACATGCCGTTACACCAGTTATTGCTGAATTTCCGTCGTGAAAACCTGCGCTTCGGTCTGGTCATCGACGAGTATGGCGACGTTTTGGGCTTGGTTACGCTGGAAGACCTGCTGCAGGAAATCGTCGGAGAATTCACCCCGGATTCGTTCGACATACAAAAACAGCAGGATGGAAGTTATCTTATCGATGCCAGCATCACTTTGCGGGAACTCAACCGGATCACCTGCTGGGCGCTCCCTACGGAGGGGCCGAAAACTCTTAACGGACTGATCATTGAATATCTTGAAAACATTCCACAGCCCGGAACCAGCCTCAAACTAATGGA
The DNA here is from genome assembly GCA_903934875.1 of uncultured Methylococcaceae bacterium. GTDB lineage: Bacteria > Pseudomonadota > Gammaproteobacteria > Methylococcales > Methylococcaceae > Methylumidiphilus. The sequence goes on along the minus strand of CAIZPP010000312.1, from coordinate 4,184 downwards.
GCACGAGCTGGAAATCACTAAAATGGAAGGCAATCTTATCAAGCAAGTGCGCGTCAATCCTCGTCCATGCGGCTGATGGGCTATAATTCAGAGCTTTCCACCCTCCATCACTTAATCACAATGACCGTGGACAATACCAACAAGCTCTCACATGACGTTTCCACCTTCCAAGGGCTGATCCTGGCGCTACAGGAATATTGGGGCAAACAAGGCTGCGTCATACTGCAACCTTTGGACCTCGAAGTCGGCGCGGGGACTTTCCATCCGGCGACATTTCTGCGCTCCATTGGACCAGAACCTTGGAACGCTGCCTATGTGCAACCTTCGCGCCGCCCCACCGACGGGCGATACGGCGAGAACCCAAACCGCCTTCAGCACTATTACCAATTTCAAGTCATCATGAAGCCCTCGCCGGCAGACTTCCAGCAACTCTACCTAGGGTCGCTGCGTTTCCTAGGTTTTGACCTGCTGGAGCACGACATCCGTTTCGTCGAGGACAATTGGGAATCGCCTACGCTCGGGGCATGGGGCTTGGGCTGGGAGGTTTGGTTGAATGGCATGGAAGTGACCCAGTTCACCTATTTCCAACAAGTGGGCGGGCTGGATTGCCGCCCGGTCAGTGGCGAGATTACCTATGGAATTGAACGTCTGGCTATGTATCTGCAACGCAAGGAAAGCATCTTCGACATTGTTTGGGCGCATGGGCCAAAAGGGGACGTGACCTACGGTGATGTGTACCATCAAAATGAGGTGGAAATGTCGTCCTACAATTTTGAACATGCCCCAACCGCCTTCCTTTTCCAATGTTTCGACACCTACGAACAAGAGTGCCGTCAATTGATTAGCCAAGATTTGCCGCTGCCCGCCTACGAAATGGTGCTGAAAGCCTCCCATTCCTTCAACCTGCTGGACAGTCGGCGGGCCATCTCCGTGACCGAGCGGCAGCGTTTTATTCTTAGGGTGCGCGATTTAGCCAAGTCTGTTGCCCTTGCCTATTACAACCGCCGGCAACAACTGGGCTTCCCCATGCTGGCAAATATGGAGAGCAACCATGCCTGATACACGCGACTTATTGTTTGAATTGGGCACGGAAGAATTGCCACCGAAATCCCTGCTTACCCTGTCCCGTGCCCTGCAAAAAGGGGTAGAGTCTGGGTTTGCCAAGGCCGGACTGGCTTACGGTGCGGTTATTTCTTATGCCACACCCCGCCGTCTGGCTTTCTTGGTCAAGGACTTGAGTGTCGCCCAGCCCGACCAGACGGTGGAAAAACGCGGGCCAGCCATACGTGCCGCATACACTGCCGACGGTTCTTTATCCAAAGCTGCCGAAGGCTTTGTGCGCAGTTGTGGCACCACCCCGGATAAAATCACCACACTGAAGACCGACAAGGGCGAATGGTTGTGTTTTAGGCAGGAAGTCAAGGGGGCGGCAACGGCGGACCTGCTCCCCGATATTATAAAACTGAGCCTAGCCGACTTGCCCATCGCCAAGCGGATGCGCTGGGGGGCAGGTTCAGCCGAGTTCGTCCGGCCGGCCCACTGGGTATTGTTGTTGTTTGGTGAAACCGTGATAGAAACCACTATTCTCGACTTGCCATCGGGTTGCAACACACGCGGACATCGCTTCCATAGCCCGAGGAGCATCACGATTGACCGTCCGGCGGAGTACGCCGAAAAACTGCGCACAGAGGGTCATGTGATCGCCAGTTATACCGAACGCATGGGCATCATCCGCGCACAGGCCGAGCAAGCCGCCGCCAGTGTGAATGGGATTGCCCATATCGAAGCGGATTTACTGGAAGAAATTGCCGCGTTGGTGGAATGGCCGGTGCCAGTGCTAGGTGGCTTCGAAGCCCGCTACCTTGATTTGCCGGCGGAAGTGCTGATCACGACCATGCAGGAAAACCAGAAATATTTTCCGGTGAAGAGGGCAGACGAAACCCTGTTGCCTTGGTTCATTACCTTCAGCAATATCTCCAGCAGCCGCATTGAGTCGGTGCGGGAGGGCAACGAACGCGTGGTCCGCCCGCGCTTGTCCGATGCCGAGTTCTTCTGGAACCAAGACCGCAAAAAAACCTTGGAGACCCGTGTGCCGGCGTTGGCACATATTACCTTCCAAAAGACCTTGGGTTCCTTATTGGACAAAACCCGCCGGGTCCAGCGGCTGGGTGTGCAAATCGCCTCGACTCTGGGGGCTGAAAGCGCCTGGGTGGAACGCGCCGCACTGCTGGCCAAGGCGGATCTGCTCACCGAAATGGTTGGAGAATTCACCAACCTGCAAGGCACTATGGGCCGCTATTACGCCTTGGCCGAAGGCGAGCCTAGGGAAGTTGCCGCAGCCATTGAAGAGCAATACCTGCCCAAGCAGTCTGGCGGCGCATTGCCGGAAACGTTCACCGGGCAAATGCTCGCCTTGGCAGAAAAGCTCGACACCTTGGTGGGTATTTTCAGCGCCGGACTCATCCCCACTGGCGACAAAGACCCCTACGCGCTGCGCCGCGCCGCCCTGGGCGCGATCCGTTTGTTGGTAGAATGCCGTTTGGACCTTGACCTGCCGGCATTGCTGGCCTACGCGCTGGAAGCGTTTACCCATAACTTTGACCGCGAGGCGACCTACCAAGCTGTCTATGACTTCATTCTCGACCGGCTGCGGGGCTATTGCCTGGAACGCGGTTACAGCTTCGATGAATTCGATGCCGTGCTCGCTGTGCAACCGCCGCGCCTATTGGATTTCGCCTCAAGGCTGGGTGCCGTCAAGGAGTTCCGCGCCTTGCCGGAAGCCGAAAGCCTCTCCGCCGCCAACAAGCGCATCCGCAATATCCTGCGCAAAGCTGAAGAGGAGCTTGTCGCCAATGTCGATGACCTAGTCTTGGTCGAGCCGCAAGAAAAAGCCCTGCTGCAAGCCGCCCGCGACGCCAAGGAAGACGTGCTGCCGCTATTGCGCGAACGCGACTACACCTCCGCCTTGCGCCGCCTGGCCGGTCTGCGCGACACGGTCGATGCCTTCTTTGACGGCGTGATGGTGATGAGCGAAGACGCTGAATTGCGGCGCAACCGGCTGGGCCTGCTGGCGATAGTTGAAGGCTTGTTTTTGGATATTGCCGATATATCCAAGTTGCAATAGCTTGTCGGGCAAACGATGAATCTGTTTGCCCGAAAATCCGGGCGAGGGCAAAACCGGGCATTTGGCGTGCCCAAGACGTTTGGGTGTGGTCTTCCTCAATCTGGCCTAAACTGGACAAACCGGCAATGGAAGCCTTATCCAGCGCATTGGATTTATCCGAAATCGAATACTCCGAACTTGAACAGCATTGGCTGTTCGTTACGGAGGCTGGACGGAAACAGCCGATGACTGAATATCTGATGTTACGCAGTCATCGCTAGAGGATGGCAACTTGTGGAGTGCGGCGACTCGTCGCCGCTGGTCGCAAAAGGCGGCGACGAGTCGCCGCAATCCACAACATCCGGGCTACAGCCTACACGGTTGCGTAACATCAGTGAATATGAAGAATTACAAGGGCAAGGCGGTGAAATCCGGGGGGTGATTCGGGTATGATTAGCTGCTAATCCTCTGCTGGCAAACACTCTAGGACCCGACGGCATCAAACTTCATGGCTGACAATTACGACGACTACACCCGCGAGCAACTGTTAAGGCTGTTGCGCGAGCGGGACCGCAAGCCGAGATTCGGGCTAGTGTGGGAGCGCGACGAGATCGAACACGACAAAGCTGTGAATGATGATTTTGTCGCCTTGGATTTTGACCCTGCGCTATCCTGCGGGGATGCGCCATTCCGCAACCTCATCATTGAAGGTGACAACTTCGACGCGCTGCGCTTCCTGCGCATGACCCATGCGGGCAAGGTGAAGTGCATCTACATCGACCCACCCTACAATACCGGCAACCGGGATTTCATCTACAACGACCGCTTCATTGACAAGGACGACGTGTACAAGCATTCCAAGTGGCTTGAATTCATGTACCGGCGTTTGCTTGTGGCGAAAGAGTTGCTGGCGGAGGATGGGGTTATATTTGTGTCGATTGATGCAATACCTTCGCCAATCGGCATGAGTGGTTTTGGGTTTGGTCATCATCCGGCAAGGCATGCTATGGCATCAGGGGGATTCAACGATGCCTGTGGGCCGAACGATGGCAAAGGCGTAATTGTTATACAAGGATGGATG
>CAIZPP010000311.1 GCA_903934875.1 uncultured Methylococcaceae bacterium | reverse complement strand
GGTAAGGCGCAACAGGCGTGTTCCGTCGTTTTGGCAACGTCTTTTGTTGACCGTCAAAACGGTCTATGTGCCATTTTTTTCAACGCTAGGTCTCCCGATTTGCATTTATGTACAGCGTTTTCTTAACAAAGAAAAATAATAAAGGACACTCAATCAAACAATCCTGTGTGTGAACTTCTTTGCAAAATGATATAGCTCAACAAGTAACTTTTCGATATTAAAAACGCTGTAACCATTTGAGGTTGAAAACGCTGTAACATTATGAACAAACGAAAATTCGAACGCGATCCAGACGACAAGATCATCACCGGGGTATGTGGAGGCTTGGCGCGCTACTTCGGTGTCAGTTCCAGACTGATCCGTTTTCTGTTCTTTATCTCGGTTTTCTTCAGTTTCAGCCTGAGCTTCTGGGTCTATATCCTGTTCTGGTTGATTGCGCCGATGCGCCGCTCCATCCGCGAGAACCTGTCTAGGGAACTGCGCAAAAAAGCCCGCAATCTGGACAGGCTGATCAACGATGCAAACGAACGCGCCACCCTCCCCAGACTCTCTGACAAACTGCATAGTGTGCAGGAACTAATAGAACCCCTGTTGCCCGAACTGGAAAGCCGCTCTCTCAACCGCGAGCCGGAGTTGCGGCCCGTGTATGATGCGGCCTTCGTGCATTTGCCCGAGCTATTGGAAAACTTCCTGCGCCTGCCGGCCAATTACGCAACAGCCACGTCCATCAACGGTGTCAAGACCGCGCAAGAGCAACTATACGACGAATTGCAGCGGCTGGAAAAGACTCTGTCCAATGTCACTAAGGGACGCTATGGGAAAAAATTCGCCAAATCCGCCGATGCCTTGGACAGCATCAACAACCGTTTTGAAGATGACCCGACTACACCCTTCAGGCTGAAACTGGAATCCCTGCAAAGCCGGGTTGCGGGCCGGCTGGATGCGGAAGCGACGGCCAAAATCGACAGCATCAAAAACTCGCTACTGGCTGCGTTAAGCCGCTTGCTGCAAACTGCCGATGAGTCCGACCCCAATCTTTATAACGTCAGGCAAATTGCCTTGGAGTACCTGCCGAACACCGTGGATAAATATCTGGCCCTGCCGCAGGGCTTGGCCAATAACGAGTTATTGTCGCAAGGCAAAACGGCACAAGCCGCGTTTCACGAGCAGTTGAACCTGCTCGACGGCACTTTGAACCGGATGGTTACCAGCCTGTACCAAGAAGATGCCCAAGGCTTGTTAATCAATGGGCATTTTTTGCGCGACAAATTCATCGACGGTCAGCTTGAATGGATGGAACATGGAAAGCCGTAGGCGATTTGCGAATGGGAGTTTCAAGGTTTGCCTTGACAGGCAAAGCGAGCTTTGCCTGTCCCTGCGTAGTTATTGTGTAAAACGATGGGCGGTAGCTAGGGTCAGGGCGAGAATATGGGGCTTGCTTCCTTGATGGCTCTTTCATCCTTGGAAATCTGCGCCGGCGCGGGCGGGCAGGCATTGGGTTTGGAACGGGCAGGCTTCGGCCACGCCGCCTTGGTTGAAATCGAACCGCCGGCCTGCGCGACGCTGCGCTTGAACCGTCCAAATTGGAACGTGGTCGAGGGTGACTTGCGGCTATTTGATGGCAGCCCCTATCTAGGCATAGACCTGCTGGCCGGTGGTGTGCCCTGCCCGCCGTTTTCCAAAGCTGGCAAGCAATTGGGTTCCGGCGACGAGCGAGACTTGTTCCCCGAGGCAATTCGTCTGGTTGACGAATGCCGGCCCAAAGCCGTGATGCTAGAAAATGTGCGCGGGCTTCTGGATGCTGTGTTTGGCGATTACCGCAACAAGGTTGAAAAGCAACTCATCAAACTGGGCTACCAGCCGGGTTGGAAACTGCTGAATGCCTGCGACTATGGGGTTTCACAACTGCGCCCCCGAGTGGTTTTCGTCGGCATCCGCAAAGACTTGGCCGGTCAGTTTGAGTGGCCGGAACCGCAAAAAGTGCAGCCACCTACTGTTGGCGAACTACTCTATGATTTGATGAAAATGAACGGCTGGCAGGGTGCCGAGCGCTGGCGCAAACAAGCCAATATGATTGCCCCGACCTTGGTTGGCGGCTCAAAAAAGCATGGCGGACCCGATCTTGGACCCACCCGCGCCCGGCAAGCCTGGGCCACATTAGGCGTAGACGGGCTGGGTTTGTGGGACGAAGCCCCGCCGCGTGATTTCGTCGGGATGCCGCGCCTGACCACGCGGATGGCCGCCCGCATTCAAGGCTTCCCCGATGATTGGCAGTTTTTCGGCAAGAAAACCCCGGTTTACCGCCAAATTGGCAATGCCTTCCCGCCGCCGGTCGCCGCCGCCGTAGCCGGAAAAATCTTCGCCGCGCTGACGGTCAGGCGTAGCTACAGCGTTTTTAACATCAAATGATTACTCCTTTGGTTATATTATTTTGCCAAGCACTTTACACACAGGATGATTTGATTGAACGTCCTTTATTATTTTTATTCGTTAAAATATGATGTTACGCAACCGTGTAGGCTGTAGCCCGGATGTTGTGGAGTGCGGCGACTCGTCGCCGCCTTTTGCGTCCAGCGGCGACGAGTCGCCGCACTCCACAAGTTGTCATCCTCTAGCGATGACTGCGTAACATCAGTTAAGATGAAAACGCTGTAGTGACGACTGTAACTGAATTTACCCTAGCCCGCCAAGCTTTCCATAAGGAATTGCTGGAAACGGTGTTGACCCTTAACGCCGCCGGGGTCGCCAGCAACGCCGACAAAGACAACCGGGGCAGCGTGGCGATAGCGGCGGGCATTGCCCGCATGTTGGAGGCCGAAACCCAGGCCGAACGGCTGGCCGGGCAAACCTCGGGCAACCGCTTCGAGGATGCCTGCGCGGCTTTCGTCCGCAGCACCTTCTGCAAGCTGGCCCATCTGCGACCTGGGCTTTGGGATGTGCATCAAGTGACCGGGCGCAACCGTCTGGAAATTGCCAAATACGAACAATTCGCCCATCTCGTCGCCTTGGACGAAGCGGCCAGGGCCAACCCGGCTTTGGCCGCCGCCTTGGGCAGCGACTACACCATCACACCCGATGTGGTCGTCGTCCGCCATACCGAAACGGATGAGTCCATCAACGCCAGCGCCCACTTGGTCGATGGGCTAGTGTCGCGCCAAGCCAGCTTGCGCAGCGCCACCGGCGGCGGGCCGCTGCTCCATGCCAGCATTTCCTGCAAATGGACCATACGCAGCGACCGCGCCCAAAACGCCCGCTCCGAAGCCTTGAACCTGATCCGCAACCGCAAAGGCCACCTGCCCCATATCATGGTGGTGACGGCGGAACCCACCCCCTCCCGCCTCGCCTCGATTGCGCTGGGCACCGGCGACATTGATTGCGTCTACCATTTTGCGTTGTATGAGTTGCAACAATCCCTGCAAGATTTGAACATGGCCGATGCCGCCGACATGCTGGCGGTGATGGTGGACGGCAAACGGCTAAAGGACATCTCCGACTTGCCGCTGGATTTGGCAGTTTAATACAGCGTTTTCAATATCTAACAATTACTTGATAGGGCGTATGTTTGTGCTAGGTATTTTTTCAATCAGAGATCGTTTGAATATTCATTTTTAGTTAGTTTTTAAACATGAAAACGCTGTACTCAGAAAAACTTCCGTTTTTGGTTTACAAACCCACCCGGCGTTGCACGGTTTCGCCGACCAGCGCATCTACCATAGCCGTTACCGCCCGCCACTTAATCTCACAGCAATTCTCATTTTGAGCCAAGGCGTGAGAAATAGCCCGTCATTCCGGTCAAGGATGCCGGAATCCAGCGTCCAAGCCTGTCCTGAGCTTGTCGAAGGGGATGGCAAACTACGGGTTACGGCAAGCTATCGTAAGCTTGAGGATTCGCGTCCCGGTGACTGGATGCATTTGGCGACGAAGCCGTGCACATCGACTATCCTCTCGCGGGACGGGATTTGTAATCCCGGCCTGAACGTTATGTAATGGGCTTGGGGCTACAGTTCGCGTAGCCCCATCGCGATTGATGCGCTTCGCAAGCTCAGCACATCCTACGACCCTGGCTGGGATACGACCTTTTTGGCTACAACATTCGCAAATGGGTTGGTATCCGTTGCGGTTGCCTTGTGTTCTGAACTCTGCGCGGTAGTATTCAAGCCTGCTGGCTTTGTTGCCTCTGGCTGTAGAAGCTGCCAGATGACGATACCCAGTGCCAATAGGGCCAGTGCCAATAGGGCGACCACGAGGCGATTTCTAGGCACGAAGGACGCGAAAAACCGCACAACACGATTCCCAGATTGTTTATTTTCGTGTATTTCGTGTTTTTCGTGGACGATTTCTTTGGTGGATTCATTTGCTTTAACCGTAACAGCTTGCCCGGAATCAGCCCTCTCGCTAGACAACGGTTCATTCCCGACGCCAGTTGCTGGGAGCGCGGCCATCTTGTCCGCAATTGTGGCGGGCGGGACTCCCGCGCTCGCAGGGGCGGAATGAACGCTTGCCTTGCTGGTCTGGTTTTCTTCCAGTTTATCAGAATCCCGAGGCTGGACTACCGTTGGTTCATCATAGGCAAGCAGAGCGTTGAAACCCGTCGTCCTTGTATCCAAATCCGCAGCAAGGGTTGTCGCAGGCTTCACGCCAGTGATGCCCCAAACCAAGCGGGAAAATCCTTCCTCCTCCCCGCCATCCCGGCAATCCACCCAAGTAAACTCGTGCAACAACAAAGGCAAATCGGGTTGTTTTGGGCAATCGGGCAGCAACACCGGAATCACCGGCAGTTTGCGTTTGACGAATTGATTCAGCAAAGCGCGCATTTCCACGTCCTCCCATGGACCTAAGCCATCTTTGCCCACCAAAACAGCAGCCGAGCCTATGGTTTTGATGGTTTTTTCCAACGCCTCCTGCCAAGGATGGCCGGGGCGCAGCTCCCAGGCATCCAGCCACACGGTGACCCCGCTCGCTTGTAGCCGCCGGGCCAGCGCGATGACGGCGGCTTTGTCTTTGCTGTTGTGGGACAGGAATACGTCAAAATGCGGTTGGCTTGGCGGGTCGGCCATGCGTGGCGGCTCCATGTATGGGTTAAGGGCGTATCATAGGCTTATAGCATAACATTGACGCAGTCCTCTATGGCAGAGGTTCAGGTATACTGCCCCGAACGATAATAAACACACGCAATCAAGCCAGCAATTGTGTTTGCTTGGCAAAATGATATAACCTAACAAGTAACTATCTGATATTAAGAACTGATGTTACGCAAAGGCCCCTGCGCTGTTATCGGCAAAGGATTGCTGACCTGAGGCGATTCGTTTTGGAGTGTCAAGGCCTGCCTTGACAGGCAAAGCAGGCTTTGCCACTCCATGCGTAACATCAGTTAAGAACGCTATAGGAGCCGCCAACATGTCAGCCGCACAAGAAGAAATCTGGGAAATCCTGCGCAAACTTGCCATTAGTTCAGAAGAAACTGACCGCAGGATGCAGGAAACCGACAGAAGAATGCAAGAAACCGACCGCAAGTTGAAAGAAGTGACCACGGCCATAGGCCGCTTGGGCAACCGTTTGGGCGAGTTTGTCGAAGAAATGGTGCGGCCTGCGGTCGTGAAGCTGTTTCAACAGCGAGGCATTGCAGTGCATCAGGTGTTTCGCGGTGCTTACGCCGAACGCGACGGCGACGCAATGGAAATTGACCTGCTCGTGGTCAACAGTTTGGAAGCGGTGCTGGTCGAGGTCAAAAGCGAACTGAAGGTGGATGATGTCAAAGAGCATGTAAGACGACTTGAGCGCTTCAAGACGCTATTCCCGCAATATGCCGGGTTCCGGGTGATGGGTGCGGTGGCGGGCATGGTTGTCGCGGAAGAATCCGCCCGCTTTGCCTACCGGCAGGGTTTGTTTGTGCTAGGCCAAAGCGGCGATACCGTGACGATCCGTAATGATATGGATTTCCAGCCGGGGATTTGGTAAATAAGGCTTGCTTTGTACAACTTTACGGGAGAAACCCAATGCCCTACCTAAAAATCCAGACCAATCAAACCATAGCCCCGGAACAATCCAAAGCGCTGCTGGCAGCCGCCTCGAAGCAGTTGGCGTGTGACTTGGGCAAGCCGGAGCGTTATGTACTGGTTGAATTGACGGCAAATCCTACAATGCTGTTTGGCGGAACGGACGAACCGGCAGCTTATCTGGAGTTGAAAAGCATAGGCTTACCCCTAGGGCAGACCAAAAACCTGTCACAATCCTTGACTTCTTTGTTGCAAGACGCTTTGGGCGTGTTACCGTCACGCATTTATATTGAGTTCACTGACGTGAAAGGTAGCTTTTGGGGTTGGAACGGTTCGACTTTTTAACTGATGTAACACAATTTTCATCTGCCTTGTTTATGATCGTAAACAAGCTGTGGGATATCCCACACCGTTGCGGAAACACGCATAAAGCGTTTTCGTGTTGCCAGAGCTACGGCTCGCCTATTGCACCTTAGGATATGGCCGAAAACAACTTCCTTGTTGCTTGTGACCAAATCCTTACCGCGTTGAGGGAAGCCCATGAGTGCATTATTATATGCGTTTAAACGATTGGTTGGCATACATTTATGAAAAGGGTATGTGAAACAGGTGAATATCTTTATGTACAGCGTTTTCATCTCCATAATATACCTAAATCTGATATTCAGTTAACCCTTCAGGTAAACCGAATAACCTCCGCTATCATACCCACTACCAAGTAACTCTTTGATGTTGAAAACGCTGTATTTGATGTTAAAAATGCTGCTGTAGATGAAAAGCAATAATTATCGAACAATCTGGATATCCGATTTGCACATCGGCTCTACCCAATGCCAAGCCGATGTGTTGCTGGATTTTCTCAAACACAACGACAGTGAAAAGCTCTATTTAGTCGGTGATATCATCGACTTTTGGTCACTTTCCAAAAAAGTGTATTGGCCTAGGGACCATAACACCATCATTCAAAAGATTCTGCGCAAGGCCAGGCATGGAACCCAGGTGATCTACATCCCTGGCAACCATGACGAAAACATCAGGGATTACGACAATTATGTGTTCGGCGACATACTCGTCAAAAACCGGGATATCCATACGACGCTTGCGGGCTCGAGGTTTCTGATTGTCCACGGCGACGAGTATGACACGATTGCCCGCTACCACAAATGGATAGCCAAGCTAGGCAGCAAGGGCTATGACTTATTGCTCGACTTCAATCGCTTGCTCCGCATGGTAAGGCGCTTGTTCGGAATACAGTCGCAATTTTCCCTCGCTGCCTTTGTCAAATTTAAGGTCAAAAATGCCGTCCAGTTCATTTCCGACTATGAAGAAAGTATTGTGGACACTTTAAAGGATGGGCAACTGGACGGTGTCATCTGCGGCCACATACACCATGCCGAAATCAAGGACATCAACGGTTTTTTATATGTCAACACCGGGGATTTTGTCGAAAGTTGCAGCGCGATTGTGGAGCATGAAGACGGCAAGCTGGAACTGGTGCGCTGGCAGAAGAAAGAATCGAAAGCCTTCGAGGATGATGCGGCTCCGCTTGAAGCACTATGAGTCGCGGCTTTTACACCATTTTAGCCGCGCAATTCTTTTCGTCTTTGGGGGACAACGCGCTGCTGTTTGCCGCCATTGCATTGCTGAACACGCTGGATGCGCCTTCTTGGGAAATTCCGGTGCTGCAACAATTCTTCGTTTTTGCCTTTATCGCACTCGCGCCCTTTGTCGGCCCTTTTTCCGATGCCTTGCCCAAGGGGCAAGTGCTGTTCGTCAGCAACTTGGTGAAAGTCGTAGGCTGTGCGGCGATGCTGGTGGGGCTGCATCCGCTGCTCGCTTATGGTTTTGTCGGCATAGGCGCGGCTTTATATTCACCCGCGAAATACGGCATTTTGACCGAATACTTGCCTACCGATAAGTTGGTATGGGGGAATGGCTGGATGGAAGGCTTGACCGTTGCGGCGGTCATCCTAGGTGCTATTTGCGGGGGCATGTTGATCGGCCCGCACATTGGGGAACAACTTGCCCAACAATCGGGTTGGCTACAGAACAGCGTCGGCGTGGACACCGCCGCTGAATTTGCAATCCTCGTCATCCTTGGCTTTTATGTGGTGGCGGCCCTGTTCAATTTGTACATTCCCACTTTACCGATTGAAAACCAACCCAAGGGTCGCAACTTACACTACTTGCTGACTGATTTCTGGCGTTGTTTCCGGCTGCTATGGCAAGACCCGCTAGGCCAAGTGTCACTGGCCGTCACTTCGCTTTTTTGGGGTGCGGGCACGACACTGCGCTTTATTATCCTCGCTTGGGCAAGCTCGGCGTTGCAGCTCAACATGGAGCAAGCCACCCAGTTGACCGGCGTGGTGGCGGCCGGCATTGCCATCGGTGCCGTGGTGGCGGCCAAGGCCGTGCCGCTCAATCATGCGGTCAGGGTTTTGCCTATAGGAATAGCGATGGGGCTGGTTGTCATTGGCATGATATGGGTAAGCGACTGGCGTCCGGCGGTGGCTATGTTGATTCTCATTGGCGCTTTGGCCGGTAGCTTCCTGATTCCCATGAACGCATTGCTGCAATACCGTGGCCATCAAATCATGGGATCGGGACATTCGATAGCGTTGCAAAATTTCAACGAGAACCTCTGCATCCTGCTGATGCTCGGTGCCTATGCGCTGATGGTCCAGGCTGAATTTGCGGTTAGCACCATCGTGGCTGTGTTTGGGCTATTCGTATCGGTTACAATGGGTTGGTTGACCCATCGCCATTTGCGCGACCAAGATTAACTTATAACTGATGTTACGCAACCGTGTAGGCTGTAGCCCGGATGTTGTGGAGTGCGGCGACTCGTCGCCGCCTTTTGCGTCCAGCGGCGACGAGTCGCCGCACTCCACAAGTTGCCATCCTCTAGCGACGACTACTTAACATCAGCTTATAACATTAAGACCGACTCGGTTTTTGCAACCGAGTCGGTCAAACCCTAGCCTTTTTTTAATGTTTTGAGGACTGTATGCCCAAACCCGTTACCCCATTACTCGCCGCCGACACGATTATTGAACTGACCGATTTCCCCGACCGCCCGATTGTGCTGATTGAGCGGGCTAATCCGCCTTACGGTTGGGCAATTCCGGGGGGATTTGTGGATATGGGCGAAATCGTCGAACAGGCCGCCGAGCGGGAAGCCAAAGAAGAAGTGTGCTTGGATGTCCGCCTGACTGCCTTGCTGGGCATCTATTCCGATCCCAGCCGGGATGACCGGGGACACACGGTGACTGCGGTTTATGTGGCCGAGGCGGCTGGCAGCCCCAAGGCGGCGGACGATGCGAAAAATTGCTGCATTTTCAGCTTGGATGCCCTCCCGGAACCACTGGCATTTGACCATGCTCAAGTACTGGCCGACTACAAAAAATTCAGAGAAAGCGGGCAAGTGGCCTTGTTGCGCACTGCTAGGTAGCCAGGTCGGGCGCATCGCGATGCATTGCGCCCGACATTTGGGCTTTCGGGCAGGAAAGTCTACATGCTCAAACAAACAGTCGGACGCAGAGCGTCCGTGGAGGCATTTCCACGCGGGGCGCTCGCCGTTATACACAAATGTAGGAGGCTCGTCATTTCGGCATGGATGCCGAAATCCAGCGTCCAAGGATGGCAAAGTCGAAGCCACGACATGTGTCCCCGTATCAAAAGAGAGGAAACTACAGGTTGGCAAGTGTTCTGAATCAAGCACTTGTGCAACCGACTGGATACCGTCCATGGCCTGGATTTCGGCATCCATGCCGAAATGACGGCTTTTCTGGGCTTGACTGAACTTGTGTATAAGGATGAGCGCGGAGCGTGGGAACACTGTAAATTATGATATGCGTTTACAGCATTTTCAACATCAAAGAGTTACTTGGTAGTGGGTATAGATAGCGCAGGTTATGCGGTTAACCTGAAGGGTTAACTGAATGTCTGTTTTAGGTATATTTTTAAGATGAAAACGCTGTAGCCATGAAAAAACGGGTATTGATTATGTCGGCCGGGGCAGGAACCGGCCACATTAGAGCCGCCGAAGCCTTGGAGAAGTCATTCAAGTCCGACGACCGTGTCGAGGAAGTCTTCAATAATGACGCTTTACAGTACACCAATAAGCTGTTCCGTGACTTCTATTCCAAACTCTACACCTCCTTGGTAAAGAGCGCCCCCAATTTTTTGGGCTGGTGGTACAAAGCCAGCGATGAACCCTGGCGCACCGACCGAATGCGCCATATGATAGACCGCTTGAACACCAAGCCTTTGGTGCGGTTTATCCAAGACTTCGACCCCCACATCACGGTCTGCACCCATTTCATGCCCGCCGGGATCATTAGCCATTTGATCGCGACGAAAAAATTGCAAGCCCGCCTCTCCATCGTGGTGACTGATTTCGACTTCCATGCGATGTGGCTGTCCCGGTCGTTCCACCATTATTTTGTGGCACTAGCCGAAACCAAGGCCCATCTGGGGATGCTGGGTATTCCAGAGGAAAGGATCACGGTTTCCGGCATACCCATAGACCCCATATTCCAGCAAGCGGTCAATCGGGAAGAAGAACGCCTTAAGCTGGGCCTAAACCCGGATGTCCCGGTTTTGCTGCTGTCGGCCGGTGCCTTCGGACTCGGCCCCACTGAGTTCATGGTAGAGCGCTTGTTCAATCTCAAGCATGATGCGCAAACGCTAGTCGTCTGTGGACACAACGAAGAATTGAGGCAACGCTTGACGAAGCTGGTCGGCAACCGCAGCCCGCAGTTTAAAATCCTCGGTTATTCCAACGAAATGCACAAGCTGATGAAGTTATCCGATATATTCATCGGCAAACCGGGCGGACTGGCCTCCTCGGAAGCCATCAGTTGTGGCTTGCCCATGTGCGTGGTCACGCCCATCCCCGGTCAAGAGGAAAGAAACAGCGACCATCTTTTGGAAGAAGGCATTGCCGTCAAGTGCAATGACCTGACCACACTGGCCTTCAAGCTAGACCTGTTATTGGATGATCCCCAACGACTGGCGCATATGCAAGCCAACGCCCTGCGTTTCGCCCAACCCGATGCCTCGCACACCATAGTCAACACCTTGCTGGAAGACCGCCTTCCGCCGCTGGCTTTGACGAAAAAACAACGGGCAGCGATGACCTTGGCGGCGGGGCCGGAATGATAGGCAGCCCAACCTGTGTTTCCGGCCAAGATCCCGCTGGCAACGAATTTCTATGGGGTGTGGCGACTTCTGCTTACCAGTCCGAAGGCGGCTATAACGGCAAAAACCAACCGCAAACCAACTGGGCCAAGGCCGAGAAGGAAAGGGATGTGGCGGCCCTAGGTAACGCCGCCGAGTTTTGTGCGCGTTATCGGGAAGATTTTGCCAATTGCCGGAAGATGGGCTTGTCTGCATTTCGCCTGGGACTGGAATGGAGCAGGGTCCAGCCTAGTTTATCAGGTACGGCCTCAGCACCGCCCCCGTTTGATATTGCGGCACTGGACCATTATGCTGACATGCTGATCGAATGTCGGAATCATGGCTTGGAACCCATCGTCACCCTGCATCATTTTGTACACCCCGCTTGGCTAGGTGCCGACCCTTGGTTGGAGCCATCCACCGCCGATCATTTCACCCATTTTGTGCAAACCACCGTGTTGCACGTCAACAGCGTCCTAACCAGCCGGGGTTATCCGGCAATCCGTTACTATATCACTATCAACGAACCCAATATGTTGTTATTCAACACCTATCTGGGTTGGCAATTTCCAAGCATGGCCACGCATGGTTTTACCACAGCAATAAAAGCATGTTGCCAACTGCTGCGCGCCCACATCCTAGCCTACAATACTATCCATGACATATATCAGCGCCAAGCTTGGGCGGAACCGTTAGTAAGCATCAATAATTATTGCAGCGATTTGTATTGGGCGGATAAACTCCTGCTTGACTTACTAGCTTTGCGGGAACGCAAGATTCCAGTCAACGATGCGAATGCCGCTATTAAGAACAAAAGAAATGCATTTGAAGCCTCATTGGCCCTGACCAAGATGCCCTTCCGTAAAAACCTGTCGTATTGGTTTGGCACCTTCTGCAAAACCTTAACTGACAGGCTATGTTATTTATTTTTCGATATTCGGGGGTTTAAACCGTTTACAGACAGTTTGCTGCAATCCCCGCGTGAGAAAGTATTAGACTATCTCGCCTTGGATTATTACGATCCATTTTCAGCGCATTTTTTCCGGCCGCCCGTACTGTGGGACCATGAATTTAAGAACAAATCCATTCATTCTTGGTTGATGAATACCATATCCAGCAAATGGTGGGATTGGCGGGTGCTGCCGCAGGGTCTGCATTTTTTCTGTCAATATTATGCCGATGAATTTGAAGGCAGGCCGGTTTTGATTGCGGAAAATGGCATGGCCTTGCGCCGAAAAACCGACAACAAGACCTCGCACCGCCGTGACCGCATCACCCGCAGCCAATTTCTTGAATTACATTTTGCTGAGGTCATCCGTATGCTACGCGAAGGCATACCTTTGATTGGCTATCTGCACTGGTCTCTGTTCGATAACTATGAATGGGGCACTTACACCCCTCGCTTCGGGCTGTACAGCATCGACTATCAGCAGGGTGCCGAACGCATCCCAGTGGACCATCTCGGCGATTGTCCGTCGGCCACCTATGCCAAGCTGGTTGGATTATTCAATGATGCTCCGTGGGGGAATTTAAACAAACGGCACACCTAAGCGTTTCCCCTGGGAGCGCGGGCATCCCGCTGCCAGATTACAGTCAAGATGGCCGCGCTCCCAGAAAAAGGCAGGGGGAGTTAACGCTTACCGGCACACAAGTCCAATAGAATTTTATGCAGTCAACCGACAAGACCAAACATCCACCGGCTTAGCCGGTGGGTTTGAGTCAGGGACTGAAAGTCCAGATGCAAATCGGCTAAACGACGCGCTTGGCTATGTGTTAGCCCTACTCCAGATTTTGCACCGGGACTAGCGTCATTGTTCCATAAACTTGCGACCCTCCTGTAAAGGCATACCCTCTGACGCACGAGACAGTGACTTTGGTGCCATCTTGAGTTGAGGTGTACTTACCGAGCATCAATATATTCGCGGTTTTTAGGTGGCTCCAGTCAGATGAAGTGTCCAGAGTCCGCCAGCCAGACTCGACCCCGTTTTCCGTGAAATAACAAATGGCCCCGCTATTGGGAGCGTAGGAATAGCCAAATATCTGTGCAGTGATCAAGTAAGAACCGGCATTGACTGTTTTCTCGACGATGGTAACCTCTGCCCCCGGATTCCCAAGTGCCCCCGGCTGGATAGCGGGAGCCTCGTTTGGCGTGAGTTCAGCGTAATAGCCCGTCAACGTATTGGCGTCTGCCAACACATTGCCGCTCAACAACACTATCGCCAACCCGCCCAATGCAACGATTGAATTTTTAACCTTGATGTTCATAACGATTACCCTTTTTTAAAGAAAGTTGCGAAGGTGCCAACCTTGGCGGTTGGACACAAAACTCTCTTTGGGTGCTTAAGCCAAGAGATTTGAACGTAGGTTAATATAAATCACACATAAATTCAGTGAACTATTACCGAACATTTATAACATGAATGTGCTACATTTATCCGTCATTCCGCACCCCCTTTCGTAATAATTTGATTTATCGAGATTAATTTTTTCATGCCCCCTTTTTGCGAAAAAATTAATCTCATATTATCAAAGTGTTATGGGGGTGCGGAATATCGGTTGATCTGGGTTCTTCGCTCTTTTCGTCGGGCGCAACGCAAAGAGACGCGCCCGATCTACATGGCTCTTTGCGCTATATCATCCGGCGCAATACGCAGCAAGGGGCAAACTTGCTTGAGCGTGGGTTAAGAATGGGCTGCGATATCTGTGATCACTTCCGTCCACGGCCTAATTTTGGACAATGTCTCTGCTAGAACATCCTTGGCGCATTCGGTATCATGACGCGCCTGACCGCGTAGCCACCATCCCTCGGATAGCCCAAAAAATCGGCATAACCTTAAATCAGTGTCGACCGTAATTGCACGACGACCAGCGACAATTTCACTAATTCGTTGAGCGGGAACGCCAATTTCCTTAGCTAGTCTATATTGAGAAATTCCCATCGGTTTCAGGAACTCTTCAAGTAGCATTTCACCGGGAGTAACTGGCGGAAGCTTGTTTGTTTTACTCATGGCAAGGCTCCATTAATGGTAATCAACAATCTCGACATCTTTTGGACCCTCGCTAGTCCATACAAAGCACACCCGAAATTGATCGTTTATGCGAATGCTGTGTTGTCCGGCGCGATCGTGTTTCAATGCTTCTAATCGATTACCGGGAGGTACACGAAGATCGTCGAGAACACTTGCCCAGTCAAGCTGCTCAAGTTTTCGTCGCGCCACAGATTCGATATTCACAAATCGCTTTATGCGATGCCGTTTGAATAGGCTCTCAGTCTCTGCGCACTTGAAGGATTTAATGGGCATTGGAAAAATAGTAACGCTATACATGATTAATGTAAAGCGCGACTCAGGAAAAGTGTAACGCCCAACGCCCAAAGTAAGCAGCATGGGCGGCAGTGACCACGATGAACTAGCCACTTTTCGTGATTTTCGTGGACAAACTGATTTTCTGACTCCATACGCAAACGGGCGGCACTAGGCCACCCGTTTTTTTTTTACAGCGTATTCAATTTAAACAATTATTTAGATTTTTTCCTTGATACGCGCGGCCTTTCCGGTCAGGTTACGCAGGTAATACAGCTTTGCGCGGCGCACATCGCCCCGGCGTTTGATTTGGATATCGTGAATTTGCGGGCTATAGGTCTGGAAGACTCTTTCAACGCCCTCGCCGTGGGACATTTTCCGTACGGTGAATGCGGAATGATAGCCACGGTTACGCTTGGCGATTACGATGCCTTCATAGGCTTGCAAACGTTCGCGGGTTCCTTCCTTTACCTTCACCTGCACAACGACAGTGTCGCCCGGAGCGAAGTTAGGAATGGTTTTTTGGCTCACCCACTCGTTTTCGAGCTGTTGGATGATAGTGTAGGTCATCGATAGTTCCCCTTTGCAATTATCTGCTATTCAATTCGTTTTTAAATTCTTCCAACAATTTTTTCTGCTCGGCATCTAGTAAGCGGCAGTCAAGCAAATCCGGCCTTCTAAGCCATGTCCTTCCTAACGACTGCTTCAAGCGCCACAGGCGAATTGCTTCATGGTTGCCGCTTTGCAGTATATCTGGAACCTTTCTGCCAATTATTTCCTCGGGACGGGTGTAATGGGGGCAGTCCAATAATCCATTCATATAAGAATCCTGACAGGCGGACTTAACGTCTCCCAACACTCCGGGCAGTAGACGAACCACTGCGTCAAACAGAACCAAGGCAGGCAATTCGCCGCCGCTGAGGACATAATCGCCGATGGACCATTCCTCATCCACCTCTGCCTCAATTAGTCGCTCATCCACTCCCTCGTAACGTCCAGCCAGCAACACTATGCTAGGCAAGGTGGCGAAGCGGTTTACCGCACATTGGTCCAGCTTGCGGCCTTGGGGACTCAAGTAGATGACAAGGGATTCCTGAACACAGGAATTTCGCGCCTGCTGTATGGCTGCGCACAGGGGTTCCACTTTCATCACCATGCCAGGCCCCCCCCCGTAAGGACGGTCGTCAACCGTGCGATGCCTGTCTTTGGTATATTCCCTAGGATTCCATGTTTCCAATTCGACCAAGCCCAACTCCAAGGCCCTTCCAGCCACCCCCCATGATGCCGCCTCTTGTATCATTTCCGGGAACAGGGTGACAATATCAAAACGCATAGTGCTTCAAAAATCAGCATCCCAATCAACCAGCATTCTTCCTTCATCAAGTTTGACTTCCTTGACGAAAACGCCCATCACAAACGGAATAAGGTGCTCTCGTTCGGCTTTAGCAATGATTACATCATTGGCACCCGTAGACATCATTTGCGTAATGACTCCGAGTTCCACTCCCTCTAGGTTGGTGACCCGCAGACCAATCAAATCAGCCCAATAATATTGACCGGACTCAAGCGGTGGAAAGCTGTCCCTCAGTACGGAAATCTTGCTCGACTTTAATTTTTGCGCCTGATCCCTATCATCCACTCCGGCCAACCGGGCGATGATAAAATTCCCGTGTTCGCGCCCGGACAATACCTCATATTCTCTCGTTCCGTCCAAGTCAGTCAGCAACCAAGGACTGTAATTCAAGATGTTATTGAAGGGATCGGTATGGGAATATATTTTTACCCATCCTTTGACACCAAAAGCACCGGCAACTTCACCAACGGTTATCTGTTGGCTCACAATCGAGTATGTATTAACTTAAATCAAACGGTAGCCGCTTTCTTCGCCGCTTCTTTGAGCAAACTGGAGACTCTGTCAGTCGCTTGGGCACCGTTGCCAAACCAGTATTGGATGCGTTCTTCATCCAAACGCAACCTTTCTTCCTTTCCATGGGCGATAGGGTTAAAGAATCCGACCCGCTCGATATAGCTACCGTCGCGTTTGGAGCGGCTATCTGTCACCACCACATGATAAAAAGGCCGCTTTTTTGCACCGCCGCGCGCCAGACGAATAGTTACCATAGGTATTCCTCTATGCCCTGAATTAAACTGATTAAAAAGCCGGTAATTATACCGGAAAAACAAAAAATAACAAATTGGCGGAGAGAGAGGGATTCGAACCCTCGATGGGCTTTTGACCCATACTCCCTTAGCAGGGGAGCGCCTTCAGCCTCTCGGCCATCTCTCCAAAACTTAACAATACGAACTATTCCGCAGGCTATTCGTGAGTGCTACCAGCCACTGGCAAACCCTGCTGTTGGAGCTGCTGCTCTTTCTTGATTCGTTCGTAGATTTCTTCCCGATGGACGGAAACATCCTTTGGAGCATTCACACCGATTCGCACTTGGTTGCCCTTGACACCCAAAACGGTCACGGTCACATCATCCCCTATCATCAGGGTCTCGCCTACTCTACGAGTCAAAATTAGCATAACTTCTTCCTTCCATTCTTAATATTACCAAAATTAGAAAATCCCGGCTTTATCGCGTTAGCCAACCAAAGCTTCCCCCAAATTTGCCGAGCGCTGCATTATATCAGACTACTATGTTAGAAAAAAGCCCTTTCTAATATCAATCACCTTGTTCCAAATCAAAAGCCTCATGCAGGGTGCGGACTGCCAGTTCCAAATACTTTTCATCCACAACTACAGAAATCTTGATCTCTGAGGTGGATATCATACGAATGTTCACACCTTCCTTGGCGAGCGAGTCAAACATCTTGCTGGCAATTCCGGCATGTGACCTCATACCCACACCCACAATGGAAACTTTGACGATTTTATCGTCTCCCTTGATATTCCTTGCGCCCAACTCTTTGCTGATGCGTTCTAAAATCTCCATCGCCTTTTTGTATTCGCCACGGTTTACCGTGAAGGTGAAGTCAGTGGTTTGATCCTCGGCCACATTTTGCACGATCATATCGACCTCAATGTTGGCAGCGGCGATGGGACCCAATATCTTGGACGCTATTCCCGGCCGGTCCGGGACACCCTGAATCGTCAGTTTTGCTTCGTCGCGATTGAACGCGATGCCGGATATTAATGCTTTTTCCACGCCTGCTTCCTCGTAACTTATCAAAGTGCCCGAGCCTTCTTGAAAGCTCGAAACTACACGCAAAGGAACATTATACTTGCCCGCGAACTCAACCGAGCGGATTTGCAACACCTTGGAGCCGAGGCTGGCCATTTCCAGCATTTCCTCGAAGGTGATGCGGTCCAGTTTGCGCGCGCGCGGTTCGACCCTGGGGTCAGTGGTGTACACCCCATCGACATCGGTGTAAATCAGGCATTCGTCCGCCTCTAAGACGGCAGCCAATGCCACTGCCGTGGTGTCAGAGCCGCCACGCCCCAAGGTAGTGATGTCCCCCTCTTCGGTGACACCTTGGAAACCAGCCACCACGACCACCCTGCCTGCGGCCAGATCGGCGCGTATGTCAGCAGTTTGGATATCCTCAATCCGAGCTTTGGTATGGGAGGCATCAGAAAGTATCTTCACCTGCCAGCCGGTATAGGAGACCGCTGGACACCCCCTCGCCTGCAAAGCCATCGCCAGCAGGGCGATGGTCACTTGTTCGCCGGTGGAGAGCAACACATCCATCTCACGCGGGTCTGGGCGTTCCTGCACAGCGTGGGCCAAGGCAACCAATTTATTGGTTTCGCCGCTCATGGCGGACACCACGACCACCACATCTTCACCACGTTGACGTGCCTTGTGCACTCGTTCTGCGACATTTTTAATGCGGTCAGTATCGCCTACCGAAGTTCCGCCATATTTATGAACGTAAAGAGACATTTCAACCTATTGACTTATTTCGTGATTATAGCGTTTTCAACATCACACATTATTGGAGTGCGGCGACCCGTCGCTGGCTTTCGAGCCATACGGCGACGAGTCGCCGCACTCCACAAACTCACCCGATTGAGCCAAACAATGGTCAAGGGTGCCCCTTGGGTCATGAAAGCTTCTGCCGCACCCAATCGGGCACTGTGCGCAAAGCGGCATCCAACTGCGTAGTGTCGTTGCCGCCGGCTTGGGCAAAGTCCGGGCGCCCGCCGCCTTTGCCGCCCACTTGCGTGGCGACTAGATTGACCAAATCTCCCGCCTTGATACGGGCTGTCTGGTCTTGGGTGACTCCTGCTGCCAAACTGATCTTGCCGTCTTTCACCGCCGCAACCAGTACCGCCCCGCTGCCTAACTTGTTTTTCAGTTGGTCCACCAGATCGCGCAAAGACTTGGGGTCGGTATCGTCTAGGCGCGAGACCAACAGCTTCAGCCCGCCTATGTCCAAAGCTTGGGACACCAAGTCGGAACCTGCAGCACTGGCCAGCTTGGCCTTAAGCTTCTCCAACTCCTTTTCCAAATGGCGGCTGCGGTCCAAAATCTGCTGGACTTTTTCATCCAAACCGTCACGTCCTGATTTAACCCGCTCGGCCACCGCATGGATCAGCGTTTCGGTGTGTTCAACCCA
Organism: uncultured Methylococcaceae bacterium; assembly: GCA_903934875.1. GTDB lineage: Bacteria > Pseudomonadota > Gammaproteobacteria > Methylococcales > Methylococcaceae > Methylumidiphilus. Next base: position 13,499 of record CAIZPP010000311.1, on the reverse strand, counting down.
GTCCACGGCACCTATGCCGGTCACCGCCTCGACCCGACGGACCCCGGCAGCCACGCCGGTTTCGCTGACAATTTTGAAGAAACCGATGTCACCCGCCCGTTGAGCATGAGTTCCACCGCACAATTCGGTGGAAAATTCGCCAATACGCAATACCCGCACTTCGTCACCATATTTCTCGCCAAACAAGGCCATCGCCCCCACTTTCATCGCGTCATCCTTGGCCATAACCTGGGCGGAGACCTCATTATTTGCACGAATCTGCGCATTCACCAAACGCTCAATTTCGCGAATTTGCGCACTAGTCAACGGCTCAAAGTGGGAAAAGTCAAAACGCAGGCGCTGCTCATTGACCAGAGAACCCTTCTGCGTGACATGCTCACCGGCTATCTTGCGCAATGCGGCATGGAGCAGGTGGGTCGCGGAATGGTTGAGCGTAATGGCTTTGCGACGCTCTTCGTCAACGCGGGGTTCGCCAATGTCACCTACATTCAATACGCCATTCGTGAGCTTGCCCACATGCAATATGACATCAGCACCTTGCTTGCGGGTGTCCGCCACTGCAAATAGCGCATCGCCGGCACGAATGCTGCCTTTGTCCCCGACCTGACCGCCGGATTCGGCGTAGAACGGTGTTTTCTCCAATACCACTACACCCTCATCGCCTGCGTCCAGTCTTGCAACGCTTGCACCGCCTTTCAGCAAAGCCAGCACCTTACTTTCTCCACTAAGACAGGTGTAACCCGTAAAGATGCAATGGGCATCGACCTCCATGCCTTTGGAATAATCGGCGGCGAATTGGCTAGAAGCGCGGGACTGCTTGCGCTGCCCTTCCATGGCTTTTTCAAAGCCAGCCCTGTCCACGCTAAGATTTTGTTCACGGGCCACGTCGGCGGTCAAATCCAACGGAAAACCGTAGGTGTCGTAAAGCTGGAAGGCGGTATCGCCGGGTATTACGCTACCTTGCAATTCTTTAATGCAGATATCCAAAATCTTCATGCCTTGGTCCAAGGTCTCGGCGAAACGCTGCTCTTCTTTCAGCAACACCCGCTCGATCATGGCTTGGGCCTTGGCCAACTCCGGGTAGGCTACGCCCATTTCTGCGCACAACGGACCAACTAACTTATGGAAAAACGGCTCGCGCAAGCCTAATTTATAACCGTGCCGGATTGCACGGCGGATGATGCGGCGCAGCACATAACCGCGCCCCTCGTTGGAGGGCGTCACACCATCGACAACCAAAAAGGAACAGGAGCGGATATGGTCGGCAATGACACGCAATGAGTTATTGGTCAAATCCTCCGAACCGGCCAAATTGGCAACGGCCTTGACCAAATTGGCGAACAAGTCGATTTCGTAATTGTTATGCACTTTCTGCATGATCGCCGCGAGGCGCTCCAAGCCCATCCCTGTGTCCACGGACGGTTTGGGCAGCGGCGTCAGCGTTCCATCGGCTGCGCGGTCATACTGCATGAACACCAAGTTCCAAATCTCAATGTAACGGTCGCCATCTTCGTTGGGAGAACCGGGCGGGCCACCTTCAATTTCAGGGCCGTGGTCATAAAAAATCTCGCTGCACGGGCCGCAAGGTCCGGTGTCGCCCATAGCCCAGAAATTGTCTTTCGTGCCAATCCGGCTAAACTTTGCCGGATCAATGCCGACTTCCTTCAGCCAAATGTCTGCCGCTTCCGTATCTTGGTCGTAGACGGTAATCCACAACTTTTCAGGGGCAAGACCCAAAGTCTTAGTCAAAAAATCCCAAGCGTAGTGGATGGCATCGTGCTTGAAATAATCGCCGAAACTAAAATTGCCCAGCATTTCAAAAAAGGTATGATGGCGGGCGGTGTAGCCGACATTCTCCAAGTCATTGTGCTTGCCCCCTGCCCGCACACAGCGTTGGGACGTGGCCGCCCGCACATAGGGCCGGTCCTCGCGCCCAAGGAAGACATCCTTGAACTGTACCATCCCGGCATTGGTAAATAGCAGCGTCGGGTCATTCGATGGAATCAGCGGGCTGCTCGCCACGACGGCATGGCCCCGCTCCTCAAAAAACTTAAGAAATAGTGAACGCAACTCGGCACTAGTCATGGAATCTGTTGTCTTCTCGATAGCTTGCTAATCTTCGCTCCGGCGCAAGCGCCGCATAAAAGCGTGTATTTTGTCTTGTTCAAACCCCCTCTGGCTCAGAAAGCGAAACCGGGAGGCATATTCTTCGGGAGTAGTGGGAAGCGTTGCGCCAAATTTTTTCCGGTGGACTTTTTCCAACAACTCATCCCAGTCGTATTCGGCCAAGCACTGCGATAAACCCTCGCCGCTGATGCCGTGCTGCCCCAGTTCTTGACGAATCCCCGCTATTCCGTGTCCCCTCATGTAGCGCTTTCTTACCAAGGACTCAAGGAAACGCCCGTCACTTTGCAAGCCTTCCTCAGCCAGGCAGTCCAAAACCAAGGGTATTATGGAATCATCAAAACCCTTGGCCTGTAATTTGTGCGCCAGTTCAACCTGGCTATGTTCCCGCAATGCTTGCCAATGCACACAGGCATGCTTTGCTTCGGCCAACATAAGCTTGTCAGAAAGCATCCTCACCCGGAATCGGCTCAGACTTTGCGGTCAGTTTGGCAACCAAGGGTTCGGCCCCGCCAAATGCCTTCGCACGAATCTTCTGCTCCAAGTCCTTGGCAACATCAGGGTGTTCCTTCAGAAAATTGCGCACATTGTCCTTGCCTTGCCCGATGCGGTCGCCGGCATAGCTATACCACGAGCCGGACTTCTGCATAAACTCAAGCTGTACACCCAAATCCACCAACTCGCCTTCGCGGGATATACCCTCGCCATAAAGCACTTCAAATTCGGCATTGCGGAAAGGCGGTGCGACTTTGTTTTTTACCACTTTGACCCGCGTTTCGTTGCCTGTGACCTCATCGCCATTCTTGATCGAGCCGGTTCTGCGAATATCCAACCGCACCGAGGCATAGAATTTTAATGCATTGCCGCCCGTCGTGGTTTCCGGGCTGCCAAACATCACGCCAATCTTCATGCGGATTTGGTTGATGAAAATCACCAAGGTATTGGAGCGTTTAATATTGGCAGTCAGTTTGCGCAAGGCCTGGGACATTAACCGGGCTTGCAGGCCGACATGCGAGTCGCCCATTTCGCCATCGATCTCAGCCTTAGGGGTCAACGCGGCCACCGAGTCTATCACCACCACATCGACACTGCCTGAGCGGACCAGCATGTCAGTAATTTCCAATGCCTGCTCGCCGGTGTCGGGCTGGGAAACCAACAAATCGTTCAAATCGACGCCAATCTTTTCGGCGTATTGCGGGTCTAGCGCATGTTCGGCATCAATAAAAGCACAGACACCGCCGAGTATTTGCGCCTGGGCAATGACTTCCAAAGTCAGCGTTGTTTTGCCGGACGATTCCGGGCCGTAGATCTCGACCACACGCCCACGCGGCAAGCCGCCACAACCGAGCGCGATATCCAAAGACAACGAGCCTGTGGGAATGACTTCGATATCATGCACTCCCACATCGCCCATGCGCATGACCGAACCCTTGCCGAACTGCTTTTCAATCTGCGACAACGCCGCAGTGAGCGCCTTTTTCTTGTTTTCGTCCATCGTCTTGAATGTTTGCCTGAATGCCTAGTAAACCGATAATACTACCCGCTATTATTCCACAAATAGGGCACTAGGGCATAGAGGGGAGCATTAAAGGGTGCGATTAAAAATGATGCGGGAGTGCAAGGCCTGCCTTGCGAGGGCATCTAAAGTCAAGGCAGGCCTTGCACTCCCGGTATAAATTAAGACAGCGTTCGTCTGCATCACTTTTAATCGCACCCGTAGTGAAATCCCCCTACCCCCTTTTCAAAGGGATGTAGCGGGATTTGCCAGAAAAAAGTCTCAGCGCAGACATTTGATGGTCAAGGAACTGATAGCTCTGTGGAAACCCACTTCCCCTAGATGATGCTCTGTTTTACCAGCCCCGAAGGCGATTTCCTGGTTGCTGTAGCTCTCGGGCTTTTCACCCCAGGCTTTGATCTCTTCGCCGTGGTTGACCGGGCCGGTGATGTTTTCCTTGTAGTTTTCCTGCCGGAAAGCCAGCACCTGGGCCTTGGGTCCGACAATCAGACTTTCGATGCGATTGCCCCAGTCTTCGTTATTTAGCTTGGCTAGGCTGGGCATTTGCACCGGCCCGTCTATGCGGACATGGGCACCGGCAAAGTCAATCTTATCGTAAACATCCAGCCAGCAATCACTGGCGTAAGCCGCTTGCACAGCGGACAAAGCCAGCAAACACAATCCAGCCGCCGTTTTTAGATCAAAAGCTTGTTTGCACATCATAACCTTCTCCGTTAGTTGATTGATAGAACCGGCTTAATGTATTGGGCAACTCATTTTCGTTCCAGCACAGCAGATGATGGATAACATCCCTACAAGCGGATGTTATCCAATATTTCAAGGTTTCCCCAGCGCAATAAACTCACCAAAAGCCCGACTACCATCGCCCGTCGGTATGGTGTTGACCACCTTCAAGTCTACCGCATCAATCACTGACACGGTGTTGCTCATCCAATTGGCGACATAAACTTGCTTCCCATCCGGGTGGGTAGCGATGCCTTCCGGGTATTCGCCGACCTTGAGGCTTGCCATTAATGTTAACGTGTTGCCGTCCAGCACCGCCACGGAGGCATCGTACTGGTTGGTCACAAACAGCCGGTGCTGCGCCTCACCCACTGCATAGGGCCGGTCACCCACGGGAATGTTTTGCAGCAGCGTGAACGTCGCCAAATCGACCACTGAAATATCATTGCTCTCCACATTGGCGGAATACAGTTGCCGCCCGTCCTCCGACAGATGAATGCCAAACGGATGCCTGCCCACCGCCACCGTGCGCGTCACCGCGAAGGTTTTCAGGCTGATTTCGGACACGCTATTATCGTCGCGGTTGGAGACATACAAATAATGCCCGTCGCGGCTCACCGCCAGCCCCGCCGGAATATTGCCCACTGGAATACGGCGGACCACCATCTTGGCCTTGATGTCCACTACGGCGATATGGCGGTCATAGAAATCCGCCGCAAAAGCATATTGGCCATCACGGCTTAAAGCCACGCCCACGCCGCCTGTTCCGACAGGCACATTGCCAATGAGTCTTAGACCTCGTCCGTCGATAATTGTCACCTGCTTGCTGCCGGGATTGGCGACCACCACGGTCGAACCATCCCGGCTAACAGCAACCCCAGCAGGTTCAGCACCCGGAGGCAGGGCCAAGGTGTTGACGACTACACCCTTGGCCGTGTCAATCACCGAAATGCTATTGCCTTTCTGGTTGGTGATAAAGGCCAGCGGCCCGGACCAAGCCGGGCTGGCGATAAAAAAAACGGCAACTAATATTGCAGCACAATACGGTTGGATTAAGCCGTCATTCCGGCATGGACCGCCAGAACCCAAATTACAGGGATGTGAAACCATCAAAGGATACCCTCAATTAGCTCGTTCCCAAGCTCCAGCTTGGTAACGCGGTCTTGAAGCTCCTGCTTCCCGAGGATCGGTCAACGAACAAGCAGGAGCTTGAATAGGCAAGGGTTCCCAAGCTTGAGCTTGGGAACTAGCCAAAATGTGGGTTGCGACGCATGGTGCTTATTTCTTTTCCGCCAGGGCTTTCAAATTCGCCAAGCCGTCTTTGGAGGTCGTCGTCATCGCCTCAATGGCGGCTTTTTCGTCCTGCCCCGGCGGCGGGTTGTTCGGGGTAAAGCAACGGTAAGCCGCACTCAACCATTCGACCTTGGAACCAGCACCGGCTGGGGTGACGGTAATCGTAGCCGAATAGTTGTTAGTCGGGAAAACCGCACAATCGGGTTCTTCATGGATGCGGTACTTGATGGTTTTGGTGGCTGCATCAAGTTCTTTCAATTCTTCCTTCAGCACCCCGCCTTTTTTCAGGTTCAGGGTACGGACGGCCCCTTTTTCACTGCCGTTGCTGGAAATGCTGCTGGCCACGGCGGGAATCCACTTGGCATCGCCGAAATCCTTGATCAAGTTCCACACCGCATCCGGTGCGGCATTGATTTCAATGCTTTCCACGACTTTCTGGCGGGTTCCGCCGTGGGCGTGGGCTGCGCTACCCCAAGCGAACAGCGCGATGGAGGCTAAAGCTACAATTTTTTTCATGGATACTCCTGTTTTGGATTAAGCTAAAAACGTACATTATCGGGAAAGCAGGGCAGGAAAACCAGTGGTGTCATTAATTAACAGTAATTCTACGTTAATTAACCGTAATTCTACGTTTGCCCTATACAGCGAATTTGCCGTAATGGGTAGAGCGAAGCGAAACCCGCCCTACGACATTACTTCTTTTCCGCCAAGGCTTTCAGATTCGCCAAGCCGTCTTTAGAGGTCGCCGTCATCGCCTCAAAAGCGGCTTTCTCGTCCTGTCCCGGCGGCGGGTTGTTCGGGGTAAAGCAACGGTAAGCCGCACTCATCCATTCGACCTTGGAACCAGCACCGGCTGGGGTGACGGTAATCGTAGCCGAATAGTTGTTAGTCGGGAAAACCGCACAATCGGGTTCTTCATGAATGCGGTACTTGATGGTTTTGGTGGCTGCATCAAGTTCTTTCAATTCCTCCTTCAGCACCCCGCCTTTTTTCAGGTTCAGGGTACGGACGGCCCCTTTTTCACTGCCGTTGCTGGAACTGCTGCTGGCCACGGCGGGAATCCACTTGGCATCACCGAAATCCTTGATCAAGTTCCACACCGCATCCGGTGCGGCATTGATTTCAATGCTTTCCACGACTTTCGCGCGGGTTCCGCCGCGGGCGTGGGCTGCGCTACCCCAGGCGAACAGCACGATGGAGGCTAAAGCTGCAATTTTTTTCATGGACACTCCTATTATAGGTTAAGCTAAAAAAGTACATAATCGGGAAAGCGGGGCAGGAAAACCAGTGGGCAAGGGTAGATCAATTCGTTTTCGCTTCACAAGGTATTCGGGGTGAAGCAGTGGGAACCCATATGCTCATTATCGTGTTGGACCCTCCCGAAAACCATTCGGGAAACTACTGAAAATCATTGGGTAAAACTACGGCAACCCGCAGATTCAAGTTGGGAAGGAAGATACCGCTCATTCACTTATCCACTGCTTGTATTCACTCATCTGATTTACAAGTTGATAGAGCAAAGCCGCAAGGGTCGTAGGCTAGGCTAGGCGCACACACCAAAGTGGTTGAATTTAATCTTGGGTTTTTTTTGTGTGCGCCGTAGCCAAAAAGCCGCGGGATGGCAATGGTGGGCTACGGTGCGTGGCAAGTTTGATAAATTGGCAGGTTTCCAATGTGGCACCTAGCCCACCCTTGGAATGGTTTTCCCACTGGTCCTATGCCTAGGCCTCAACACCTTCCGCCGCTTCAACCTCGGGATTCTGTTCGATCAAGGCAACGACTTCATTGGAAGCAAAGAGTAAGCCATTACGAAAAAACTGACACGCACCCAGCGTGTCGTTCTCCTTCATGAGCACATCGCCCATGAGTTGGTAAGCCTCCACACTCGCCTCTGCCGCCAGACTGGTTTTGAGATAGGTTTTTGCCTTGTCTAACTGCCCGGTGCGCAAGGACAGCTTGCCCAGCACCCGCAGCAAAATAGCATCATTTGAATGTGCGTTTAACCACGCCTCGGCCTTGACTAACTGATCCTCAGTATCAGGCATGTGGATGCAGCCATACAGCACGACTAGGGTTTCGCTCCATTCCTTGCCTATCGCTTGGCGGACTAAAGGCTCGACCTCGACTTCCGCCCCGGCCTCAATCATTGCCGCGCAATACAATGGCAGTATGCCGCCGGATTTGCGGATGTGGTCTGGAATTTCCAGCCACAGGTTGCGCAAAGCCACGGCATCGCGGGCTTCTGACTTTTGCTTGATCAAGGAACTGAAGGTTTCCGCTTCCAACAGTTTGATTTCCGCCTCCATCATCACCTTGTTCGCCTGCAACTTTGGAATGATCAGGCTCAAACCTTGCCAATCGGAGAGGTTGGCATAGGCTTGATGCATCAGCTTCAACACCGCCGCATGGCTGGGTGCGATCTTGTCGAGTTGGGTCAGGCTTTCCAGCGCCTCTTCAAACTGTTGGTTGGAAAGCTGAAGTTCGGCTTTGGTCAAGCCTATCGCCAATTCGGCTTCGGGCATGGTTTCTTGGGCCAACTGGAGATATTCGTCGCGCTGTTCCAATGCGCCACGCGATTGGGCGGCACGGGCGGCAGTCAGGTAATTGATCAACGGCACACCGCTGTTGGCGGCATGGCGGATCAAATGCTTTTCCGCCGTTTCAAAGTTGCCCTGGGCGGATTCGATCAAACCGGCGAGCAAGGCTTCTTGCGAACGTTTACTGCGTTGCTCGAAACTCCGCTGCTTCAGAATTTTGGGAAGGCGCACGGCGGTGACCAGCAGCCGGACGGAGAAATAGACCAGTACGAAAGTCAGCACCAGCACGACGGTCGTTAGCAATAAAGAAGTCTCGACCGACCACTGGCCTATGCCGATGATCACATAACCGGACCCGCCTTGGGCTGCGACATAGCGCAGAGCCGCAACAGCAGCGCCCAAGGCAAGCAGAAAGCCGATCGAAAAGAGAAGGGTTCGTCTCACGGCTTGGCTCCCTCTTCAGGCTGAGGTTCCATCACCGGACCCATAGTTTCAGTAGAAGGCTGGACGACGGGAACTTGCTGCTTAGTCTGTGCTGGGGGCGCGGGCGGTTGTGGGGTCGGTATTGGCTCCGCCGCAGTAGGCAGCGGGGCTTTTTCGGGCTTATCGGCTTTTTCCTGCTTGCTGGGATGGCCCTTGTCCGAATCTAGCCGCAATTTGTCAATATTGCGCAATAAGCCCAGCGACTTGCTGATATCGGGTAAGGGAACCTGAAGTTGCAAATGCTGCAAAGACTGGATGTCTTCTAGCAAACTTTGCGTAGCGGCCGCTGCAGGGTCAAAATTTTCTTTCAGCCAGCTTACCGCCGATTCCATATTGGCCTTGTAGAGCGTGTCGTCACCGCGCAGCAATGCCGAACGGGCCATCTCAAGCTTGAGCAGCATGACCTGCCGCAGAGCCGCCACTTCTTCGGGTAGCAGGATGGCTTGAATCGGCCGGTCAGTGTGGCGGACAGTCACTATACCCTTCAAATCTTTAACCACAGACTCCTTCCAACCGCCACCTTTCTTTTCCGTTTCAGGGACGGAAGACGCCACAGGCGTATGGTCTTCCTTGGAACGGTCAGAATGGGGCAGGAACAGCGGCAAGTCTTTAACTTGGCCCTCCAGTACCAATAATTTGGCCGAAACACCGACAAGATCAGGCGGATTGAAGTCCTTGAGCACGTTGATTTCCTCTGCGAGCGCTTCGCGGACTTTGAAAACCGCCGGGTCGCCGCTATCGTGCAAACGTTGGTCAGCGGCTTCCATCATCGCGACCACGGCTTTCACATCGCCCACCAAATGCAGCTTTTGGTTGGCGACGCTGAGCAGGTATTCAGCGTCCGCCACCATGATGTCGCCACGGGACTGGTTCATATGCTGCTGAATGTGCTGGATGGCACCGCCTAGATCGGAGCGCACCGCCTCAAGCTGGTTCTTGAAGTTCGATCCTTCATCGCCAAGTTCCCGCTCGAACTTGGAGTCTTCAGTGCTCACTTGGGACTGCACCGTAGCGAGTTGCTGATGATCTGTCGCGACCTCGGCTTGCAGGTTGCTAATCTGATGCAGCAACTCCTGAATTTGCTTGTCGCCTTTGTCTAGGCCACTGCCCAAGCCTTCTTGCTTAGAGCGCAACTCATGCAGCAAGAAAACGCCGGCGGCCACGAGAACCAGCACCAGCGCCAAGGCACCATAACCAAGCCAAGCACCCGTGCCGCGTTTTTTCTTAAGGGTACCCGCATCGATATCATTGTTGCCAGCAATGCTATCCGACTTTACGGTGCCTTCCCCTATTTCCGGAGTGAGTTCTTTATCCTCGTCTACCAATGGTCTATCCCCGTGGTTGGTGTGTTTTGTGAATTTCTTGTGCGATGCGGGACACCGCATCGAAAATGTCCGCGTCCCTGGCTTCTGCCTCGAAAACCTGGACTACTCCCAACTCGCGGGCTTGTTTCGCCATGCGCCCGCCAATGACCACCATGGGCGTATGCAGAATCAACCCCCTACCGCCATCGGACATCTGCCGCCAGAACTCGGCTAGAGCCTCGCCGCTGGTCACGGTCAGCACGGCTATATCGCCTAGACGCCATTGAGCAAGCAACCCGTCTTCATCAATTTTCGTTGCCACACGCCGATAAACTTCGGCATATTCCACAGCGCCGCCGCGTTGCCGCAAGGTTTCCGCCAGCAACTCCCGCCCGCCCTCGCCGCGCACGATGAGGAAACGTAGCCCCCGCACCTGCATCCACTCAGGCTGCGCCAACAACGATTCGCTATTAAACTGCGCTTTTGGCCTCAGGTCCACTGTGATGCCCTGATCTAAAAGCGCTTGGGCGGTGGCTTGCCCAATGGCGGCGATTTTTGGTTTCGCTCCTTTATTAAGCCATTGTGGGCCAAGCAATGCAAAGGCGCAACGCACAGCGTTGGCGCTAACAAAAACCAACCAATCCGTAGAGTCCAAATTCCGCAGGCACTGAGGCCCAAGGTCTTCGCGCTGCGCGGATTCGATGACCAACAGGGGCAAGCGTATCGCCTTGCCGCCGGCGTCTTCGACTAGCTTACACAGGGCTTCGGCCTGTTCGGCCGGACGGGTCACCAAAACGCCAAAACCCGATGGCAGCACCGACATACTATTAACCGTAAAGCTCGCGCAAAATACGATCCGCTCCCTTGCCGAGCAATTCCTCGGCCAAAGCAAGTCCAAGGGTTCTCGCCTCTGCATAGGGTCCGGTAATTTCTCCACGGATGATATGGCTTCCGTCGGGAGTGCCGACGAGTCCCCGCAGCCAAAGCCTGCCACCGTCCACAACCGCAAAGCCCGCGATAGGCACTTGGCATCCGCCCTGTAGGCGCTCGTTCAAGGCCCGCTCCGCTGTCACCCGCAGTGCCGTTTCGTCATCGTGCAAGCTGCGCAGCCATGCAAGCACCTGATCGTCGCCATCGCGGCATTCGATGCCTATGGCCCCTTGGCCCATGGACGGCAAACTGGTTTCGGGAGACAGGGTCTCGCTGATCCGGTCCTCGAAACCGAGGCGCTTAAGCCCGGCGGCGGCAAGTATGATGGCATCGAACTCGCCTGCGTCTAGTTTAGCCAAGCGGGTATTCACATTGCCGCGCAAACTCTGAATTTCACACAAAGGCAGCAATTCTTTTATCTGACATTGCCGCCGTAGACTAGAAGTGCCTATTTTCACATGGGGCGGCAACGCGGCAAAGGACGGATAACGATTGGAAACCAAGGCATCACACGGATCTTCACGCTTGAGGATGGCGGCAAGCCGCAGACCAACGGGAAACTCAATCGGCACATCCTTCATCGAATGGACGGCAATATCCGCCTCTCCGTCCAGCATACCCTGTTCCAGTTCTTTAACGAACAGCCCCTTTCCGCCCACTTTAGCCAGTGGCGCATCCAGTATTTTGTCGCCCTTGGTGGTCATTTTAACCAATTCGGTGCGTAACCCCGGAAAAGCCGCGCACAGACGCATGGCGACATGCTCTGCCTGCCAGAGTGCCAGTGGACTTTTGCGGGTAGCGATACGGATGACTGCCTGCGCCATGGATCAAATTTCCCGATGCCGTTACTAAAGAGGAGTTATTGTACCAGATCATCAGACGGGGCCAACTGGGGCATTAGCCCCAAGCAAAAAGCGTTCTTAATGCTATCGGGTTTAATGAAAAACCGTTATGATGGACATTTATTTTTTTCATTACTAAGGCGGTAAAAATGCAGGTTTCTGCCCAAAAAGTGGTTTTCATCCATTATACCCTCACCAGCGAAGAGGGCGAAGTCATCGACAGCTCTGAAGGCCATGCGCCTTTGGCCTACATCCACGGGCACGGTAACATTATTCCGGGGCTGGAAAACGCCCTGTTGGGCAAAGCCGCCGGTGACAAGATCAAAGTCACCATTCCACCAGAAGACGGTTATGGTCTGCACGACGATGAGCTAATCCAAGCCGTGCCCATTGATGCGTTTCATGGTGTCGATGAAATTCTTCCCGGCATGCAGTTCCATACCGAAACCCCGGAAGGAATCCAACTAGTGACCGTGGTGAAGGTTGAAGGGGATGAGGTGATACTCGACGGCAACCATCCGATGTCCGGCCTGACCCTGAATTTCGATGTCGAAGTGACCGATGTCCGCGATGCGACAGAGGAAGAACTTAACCACGGCCATGTGCACGGGGAAGGCGGGCATCACCACTAGCCTGTGCTGGGCAGATACAGGGCTGTGATCCGCCGAAAGCCTGCAATCGCACCGATACAAGACGCAAATTATCAACATCATCCGCACCTCCATTCGGCGGAACCCGTCCATTGGTTCCGCCCTTGGCCCTGTAACAACTTAATTTCCCTTAAACACCCGAAGTTTGCCATGTCCGCCAACCCCGTCCAGAAATCTTATAGTGCCGAGGAATATCTGGCACTGGAAAGAAGTTCACTGGAAGGCAAATGCGAGTTTGTCAATGGGCAACTATTTGCCATGGTCGGTGCAGGCCGCGAACATAATTTGATTGCCGTCAATATTGCCAGCGAATTGAGGCAGCAACTTAAGGGCCGCGCTTGTGAAGCGTATGCCAACGACATGCGAGTCAAGGCGGCTGAAGCCAAGGCTTATCACTACCCCGACATCACCGTAGTATGCGGTAAACCGGAGTTTGAGGACAGGCAGTTGGATTCCTTGCTTAATCCGATTGCTTTGGTCGAAATCCTCTCACCCTCCACCGAAGCCTATGACCGGGGCGGCAAGTTTGCCGCTTACCGCAAAATAGCATCCTTGCGTGAATACCTGTTAGTGTCACAAGACAAACCCTTAATTGAGCGTTATGTCAGGCTGGGGGCTGCTTGGGTGTTGACGGAAACCTCCGAGCTTGAGGGCATGGTGAATCTGGATGCCATTGGCTGCGGTCTTGCTATGGGTGAGGTGTATTACAACGTTTTCAACATACAGCGTTCTTAACATCAAATGGTTACAGCGTTTTCAACATCAAATGGTTATTTGAAGATTGTTATGTTGTTACAATCTATCTCCCTAAATCAATGGCTTACTATGGTATCTATTTTTTAGTTTTACTATAAAGATGAAAACGCTGTATCTTTGCATAACGTCTGGGGTGCGGAAGCGTTGAAAAGCCTATAACACCAGAGGGTTTCTTCTATAATTGGACAAAAAGTATCGTTCCCATGCTCTGCGCTCGTCGTTATACACAAGTGTTGGAGACCCGTCATTCCGGTCATGGATGCCGGACAAATCGGCAGGATAGCCGATTTGCACGGCTTCGCCGCCCGAAGGGTACGGGACACGGATGTCCCGTATGCATC
>CAIZPP010000310.1 GCA_903934875.1 uncultured Methylococcaceae bacterium | reverse complement strand
GTTCGGCCCACAGGCATCGTTGAATCCCCCTGATGCCATAGCATGCCTTGCCGGATGATGACCAAACCCAAAACCACTCATGCCGATTGGCGAAGGTATTGCATCTTTAAAAATAATTATAATGGCAGATATTAAATCAATCCATTGATTAAGCAGATTGTCTTTTGCAACCATGCCCGTTATCAATTAACTATTGTGATGTTGAAAATGCTGTATTTGATATTGAAAACGCTGTAAATACATGGCTATACAGTTTTTACAAGCACGCATCCCGCCTACTTTCTGGCGTTTCGCACTGGTCGGCATCGGCGGTTTGCTGGTGGATTTGACGGTGCTTTACACTGGCTTGTGGATTTTGGGGCTGCCTTGGTTTTCGGCAAAGCTGTTTTCCTTTCTCGCTGCGGCCACTTTCACTTGGTGGATGAACCGGCAATACAACTTTGGCAAAAGCGACAAATCCCGGCTGTTGGAATGGGCCAGTTTTTTGGCGACCAATGCCTTTGGCGGTGTCGTCAACCTTTCCATCTACACCGCCATTGTCACCCAGTTTTTCCCCTATCTTTGGCTACCTGCGCTTGCGACAGGCATGGGTTCGATAGGTGGCCTATTTTTTAATTATCTGTCTTCCCGGCATTTAGTCTTCAACCGTAGTTTAAAGCAAACCGCCGTAGCCGTTGACACGCTGGCAGAGGACAACCCCGCTTTTCCATCGGTGCTATATCTGGCCACTGTCGTGGTTTGCGTGGCCTTTGGTATGCTGGCGCTTAGCCTGGGCATGGATGCCAGTTGGGATTTAAGAAACTACCATTGGTACAATGGCTGGGCTTTTGTCAACGGGCTGGTCGGCCGCGATTGGCTGGTCAGCCAGCTTGCCAGTTTCTACAATCCCTTGCTGGATGCGCCTTATGCACTGCTGGCCGAGCGTTTGCCCGCCCGCGCCATCGGCTTCGCGTTGGGGATGCTGCACGGTTTGAACTTCCTGCCCCTGTCCGCCATCGCCTGGCAGCTTTCCACCTTGGCCAATCCACGCCATCGCCTCTATGCTTCCGCCACGCTGGCCTTGTTGGGCTTATGCGGTGCGGGAGCGCTGTCTGAAATTGGCATCGTGCTGTACGACAATGTGTTGAGCTTGGGCGTGTTCAGTTCGATCCTGTTAGTGGTGTCCCATTGGAGCAAAATCACGCTTGGGCCTAGCCCTGCGGGCATAGCCTGGTCGGTGGCGGCGGGCATTCCTGTCGGGCTTGCGTTTGGCTTAAAACAACCGATGGTGATATTTTGTGTCGGCCTGACTGCGGCTTACCTCTTTACCGACATGGCGGTGCCGCGCCGTATTCTGGCAAGCTTTTGTTTTGGCATCGGCGTGTTGCTTGGCTTTGCGTTAAGCGGGGCTTACTGGGCGGCGCATTTGTGGAAAATCTTTGGCAACCCGCTGTTTCCCTATTATAACCAGCTCTTCCATTCGCCTTGGGCGCTGCCCATTTCCTACAGCGACCCCATTTTCATTCCACACGGATTGGCTGACAAGATTTTCTTTTTATTTCGTTTTAGCGTCAACAGCCGCTTGTGCGGCGAACCTTTATTTCAGGACTTTCATATCCTAGCGCTGGTATGCCTGATTATAGTGGCCGCAGTGGCTAGGCTGTGGCACAAACAAGCCCATCCCTTCACCCACCCTAAACCTACCGTATGGTTGCTGGCGGCGGGCTTGGGTAGCTATGTCATTTGGGTTCCGCTGTTTTCCATTTACCGCTACATCATCCCCTTGGAAATGCTCGCGCCTTTGCTGTCGGTGGCCGCCATTGGCTTATTGCCACTGGGGACAAGAACCCGCTTGGGCGCGGCGATCAGCTTGATGGCTGTGCTCACCGTTTCAACCGTACCGGGTGATTGGCTGCGCGTGCCTTGGGAAGACAGGGCGGTCGCCGTTAACGTGCCGAAACTAGCCCAGCCGTCGGATTCACTGGTATTGCTATCCAGCCATGAACCTTTGTCCTTTCTAATTCCGTCGTTTCCAAAGTCCCTGCGCTTTTACCGCATCGACAGTACTTTTACGCTGCCCGATGGCCCAGACAGTTATTTCCGCAAACTCTTCAGCGCAGCCATTTTGAACAACCGTGGCCCGGTCTATTCACTGCACATTGTCAAAGACGAGTTAGAAGCGGTAAAAAAACTTGCCGACTACGCCCTAGAACTGGACAAATCCAATTGCCAGGAATTCGCCTCCCCCATAGGCGCGGGCAGCTACGCGTTATGTGAAATTAAAAAACAGGTGGCCAAACCATAATTTGAAACGGGAGGAAAAACGCTGTATGTTGCCCATAATTTATCATAATTCAGGTCTTTGGCTTACCACAGCCAAGCGCTCGGCATTATTTGAAGAACAAAATCCAAGCCTTCAATTTACCGATAACGCAAACCAAAATGCTAGCATTCAGGTGGATGCGAATCGAACCTATCAAACCATGCATGGTTTTGGTTTCACGCTGACCGGCGGCAGTGCTTACCTGCTGAATCGCCTTCCGCCATTGACCCTTGAGGCTTTATTAAACGAATTATTCTCCACACAAGGCAATGCCCTAGGCATCAGCTATTTGCGACTCAGCATAGGCGCTTCTGATTTATCTATCCAGCCATTTAGCTACGATGAGATGCCAGATGGGCAAACCGATCCAGAACTGAACTATTTTAATATTCTGGCGGGCGATATTGAGGTAATTCCCATTTTGCGACAAATTCTTGCCATCAACCCCAATATCAGCATCATGGCTACGCCTTGGTCCGCCCCGACATGGATGAAAAGCAATAATAGTTTTGCCGGTGGAAGTCTAAAAAAGGAATACTATGGCGTTTATGCGAATTATTTGCTTAAGTATATGCAAGCGATGAATGAATATGGCATTACCATCCACGCCATCACTCCGCAGAATGAGCCGCTCAACTACAAAAACGAGCCTAGCATGGTCATGGAAGCTCATGAGCAAGCGGATTTCATCAAAAACCATCTAGGACCAGCCCTGCGTCAGGCAGGCTTGGAGACAAAAATATTTTGCTGGGACCATAATTGCGATAGGCCGGACTACCCCTTGGCAATACTCAACGACGAGGAGGCCAGTGCGTATATTTGCGGTTCGGCATGGCATTTATACGGCGGTGATATCAGCACCCTGTCCTCAGTCCATGCTGCCCATCCAGACAAACTGCTTTATTTCACCGAGCAATGGGTAGGCGCGGACGGGAATTTTGCCGGGGATTTGCTTTGGCATGCCAGACATGTTTTGATCGGTTCGATCAGAAATTGGAGCAGCGTGGTGTTGGAATGGAACTTGGCCTCCGACCCCGACAATGGTCCGCATACACCGGGCGGCGAACCCAACTGTGTAGGCGCACTGACGCTAGGCGATACAATTGTGCGCAATGTGGCCTATTATCTGATTGCCCACGTTGCCAAATTTGTAGACCCGGGGTCGCTGCGCATACACTCGGATACGGATTGCAGCCTGCACCATGTGGCGTTTAAAACACCGGCTGGCAACCTCGTCTTACTGGTGTTGAATGACAGCGATGCGCCGGTGGATTTTAACATTCAGATTGACGGCAAAACGGCGGCTACTCGAATGGAGGCTATGGCCTTGGCTACTTTTGTTTTACCCCAGCAGGGAAGTTAAGCACAGATGGAGTGCAAGGCCTGCCATGCAAAACCCAGCACAACTTGTAAAACCTAGCAAGGCAGGCCTTGCAATCCCGTTGATGGCACGTCACATCCCTTAGTAAATAGCAGTGCCGGTGGGGATGCTAACGAAAATAGGAATATGGCTCGAAAATTCGGGGAGAATAGCCAAAATCACGGGCTGCTTCGCTATGGTCAAAGCACAAATCCTGATTCATCCGTTCCGCCATCGCGCTAGTCCAATGCCGGTAGCGTGGAAATAGTCGCAAGAAAGCGATGCCCAAACGGAAAAACCTCAGCGGAATGGTCACCAGTCGTGGCTGTAGTCCCAACGAGGAAAAAATACGGCTGACCATTTCCCGGTAATTGAGCGTCTCTCCACCGGAAAGGTTGTAGGCGCGGTTAACAGCATTCGAACTCTGCAAAGCAGCAAGGCAGGCGGTGGCTATATCCTGGGCATGTACGGGTTGGCGCAGCCCCTGGGCAGCCCCAAAAAGCGGGAAAAAACCAAACCGCCGGATAAAATTGGCTATCTCCGCAACATTTTTGTCTTTACCAGCCCCATAGATCAACGTGGGACGAAGGATTACCCAATCGATTCCTTTGGACATAGCCCAAGCTTGTAGTTTTTCCTCGCCCACGGACAATCTCAGCGCGACCTCTTTTTCAAAAGGGTCTGACGAATCAGCCTTGATAAAAACGCTGGTGGAGGACAGGACAACAATCCGCTTAATAGCGTAGGATTCAAGCAAACTGAAATGATTAGGCAATACCCAAATAGGTGCGACGCAAATCCAAGCATTAATTTCGTTGCATGGATTTCCCCCTCTCCTAACCCGGCTTATCCTGTTGGGTGAATCTGGATATTCATTTTCAAGATTGGCTTTAGTAGAATCATTGTCAAGCTGCACCCATTCCACACCTTGGAGCTGCAGTGATTGCGCAGAGCTATTGCGGGAGAATGCGCTTACTTGCAAACATTGCTCTGCTAGCAACTCAAGCAAATAGTTTCCGACAAGACTAGTGGCACCAAGGACACCGATGTGTTGATCAGTCACGGGAAAACCTCAAGTAACGACTAACATGACGGTAAATAGAATAGCTTGCCACTAAACCAAAGCGTAAGCAAACCCCCAGCGAAACCAGCCACATCAGAGCCTTTGGGTATTTGTCTAAGAAGAATTTGCGATAGAAGCGGAGCATACCCTTATGCTTATGCCACTCAACAAAAATGGGTCGGTTGATGCTGCAACTCCCTTTGACATGCGTTATGACTACATTAGGCACAAACAGAATTTGGTAACCTGCTTGGGTGAAACGCATACACCAATCAAGGTCTTCGCAATGCAGGAAGTAATCGGGATCAAGCGGGCCAACCTGATTTAGCGCACTGCGCCTAACGAGCATAAACGCACCCGAGATTGCCTCTATAGTTTGGGGCTGGGCAGGTAATGGACTACCGGTTAAATTAAAATCCTGGAAAAGAGTATTATTTTGAAATAGATGCCCCAGCTTTAAAACCCGCAACAATGAACGCCAAGGGGTTGGAATGGAACGCCGACAACCGGTTTGTTCAGTGCCATCCGTATTACGAATTAAGCAACCAGCCATGCCCACATCAGGATATGAAGTAATAGCTTCGAGCATTAGCTCAATGGTATTGGGTTCAATCAGGCAGTCTGGATTGAGAAAAAGTATATATTCAGTAGAGGTAAGTGGCAGTACTATATTATTGCCTTTTGAAAAACCGAGATTTGAATTATTTTCTATAATATGAACATTGCCGACATTTGAAAACTCATTTTTTAATAACTGAATGCTTTCATCTAGTGACCCATTATCCGACACAAATACTTCAACCGGAACAGACGAGTGTAACGCCCTAGCTACAGACTCAACTAATAAATTCCCTGAATTGTAGTTTACAATGATAACTGAAACAGTAGCCATAGAATAATACTTGCTGTAAAAATAACTAACGGGAAGGAAAAACTCTCTTATCTAACACACGCCAAATATCATAAATAGATGATCGCCTATTTTTTTGGATAGTACGCCTTTTTTTTAGCATCACCGGTATACCTTTAATAGCATCCTTTTTTGAGCGGATAATTAGACGACCTTTTCCAATTATTACAAAATATATGATAGATATAATATTTAAAAATACATGTAAAGGAAGCAAAGCTAAAAACAATATACCAGGCATATTTTTTAGAAAAGTCCAAACCAAATTACGATGACCATGATAAACTGAGAAATCACTATGATGACCACCTGTTGTCGCTGAACCTACGTGGTGGACAACTGCATCAGGTACATAGATAGATTGATACCCAGCCAGCCTGAGTCGAAATCCAAGATCCACATCTTCAACGTAACAAAAATAATCTTCGTCAAATCCACCCAACTGTTGCAGAACATCCCTAGAATAAAGTACCGCACCGGCACAGGGTGAGAATATTTCCCGCGTGATTAGATCAGCGTTTGTTTGGGTCCGTCCATAACCATTTCTCCATACTAAACCCGATATATGATAAATATCGCCAATGCCATCCAGTTGATCAATAGAACCATGAATCAATTGCCGTGAACCGAAAGCGGCCACATCAGGGTATGATTGCGCCGCATAGATCAACTTTTCAAGCCACACGGGTTCGGCAAAAGCATCCGGATTTAATAAAGCGACAAAATCGGTGTCACATTTTTCCAGCGCACGATTATTGGCAGCCGCAAACCCAAGATTTTTCCCTAGCCTAAGCAAAGTTACTCCTGCTACTTCTTCTGCATAAATATCTGAACCATCCGTACTTCCGTTGTCCATGACCATAATACAGCTAGGAATGTATGTTTGCTTAGTCAAATGCAACAAGCATTCTTTGAGCATAGTCCCTCCATTCCAGTTGACAATAATTACTGTGACGGTTGGCAGCATCTTTATTTTACAGCGTTTTTATCTTAAAAATATATCTTAATAAATGATATTCAGCTATCGTTTCAAGTTAACTGAATATCTTGCCCTTTTATTCCAGCTATCTAGTAACTCTTTGCTGTTGAAAATGCTGTAATCCTTCTGTGAAAAAACTTAGAATTTGACTTAGATCATGAACAACGTGAAAATTTGCTGATGAAATAGGATGAATAGGAGCGGGTTGATATAAAATATTACAACCTACACCTGCAACTTGACCGGCTTGTATGTCTGTCTCATTGTCACCAACGAGGACAGAATCAAAAAGATTTAGATCGTATTCCCTTGCCGCTTTGAGAATCATGCCAGGCGATGGTTTTCGATCATAGGATTCATTTTTATAAATTCCAACGCCATGCTCGGGATGGAAGGGGCAATAATAAACTGATTCAATTTTAGCTCCGTGTAGCAAAAATTGGTCACACATCCATTTTGTTAGCAAATGAAATTGATCTTCTGAATAGTAGCCTCGGCCTATTCCCGCTTGATTGGTAATTACAATTACGAGATAGTGGAATTTTACTGCTAGACGGACGAGTTCAAAAATACCGTTGATAAATTCAAATTTTTCTGGTGTATGGACATAACCATGATTTATATTAATAACACCATCACGATCAAGAAAAAGTGCTTTACGTTTACAATTCATAAATTATTGACAAGTTCATACTGTGCACGTTCGTAATCTTCAGGTACACCTATATCTATAAAATATGCATTTGTTATAAACGCCCGTAATGATAACTCTGTACAATGCTTCTGCAATAAGTCACTTTCAAGACTAAAATTCCCTACCAAACCATATTTACTAAATATCTCAACCGGTATTATATAAACTCCGGAATTAATTAGACCAGAACCAACATTTCCCTTTTCTAAAAATCCAGACACAATATCATTTGTGACAATTACAGAGCCATACCTTGACACATCATGAACATTTTTAAGTACTAGAGCTAGTGTTGGCGCTCCCTGTTGATACCACTCTAGGAAGCGATTATAATCAATATTTAAGAAGGTATCACCGTTCACAACTAAAACAGCATCTTCATTATTTTCCAAGACAGCATTCGCGATGGCTCCACCAGTACCTAAAGGCTCAGATTCTATCGCATAAGTGATAGTAGCACCGCGATAGCTATGTTTAAAATATGAAATAATAACTTCAGAAAGATACCCGACAGATATAATTATATCCTTTATTCCACTATCAATAAGATGGTCGATTATGTATCGAATAAATGGCTGACCAGCCACCGGAGCCATAGGTTTTGGCAAATCAGGTACACGCCCCTTTAAACGCGTTCCAAAGCCACCCGCGAGTATTATAGCTTTCATAGGCATTTGGTTCTCATACAACATTTTTATCTTAACAAAGAAAATAACAAAGGATACTAAACTAAACCACCAATTGTTTGAATTGCTTCGCAAAATACAGCGTTTTCAACATCAGAGAGTTACTTGATAATGGCAGGTTATTCGGTTAACATGAATGGTTAATGGAACGTCTTTATGTACAGCGTTTTCATCTTTAAAAAAACTAAATATTAATTTTGTAACAACCTTTGGTTGAAAAAAATATCTAGCAACAGCCATAAGCCTAATCAAGTAACCGACTGATGTTGAAAACACTGTAATTCACTCTCAAAAAAATCCTGCATTGACTTCATTGAGAACTTATCGACGACATAGGAATAGCCGGCATGTGTTGCAACTGACCAAGCCTGATCATTTTCTAAGAATTGAATGATCGCATTAGCAAAATCATGGGGATTATCACAAATAGGCACAAATTCATTCAATTCTGCCATGCCTTGTATGCCAGCCGTTGTTGTAACCAGTGGCACACGCTTATTAAGTGCTTCAAGTACTTTATTTTTGATTCCTGCGCCAAAGCGAAGTGGAACCACTGCAACCCTAGCACTGGAATAATAACTATCTAAAATATAATCACTTACAAATCCTGTTACCTCAACATTATCGCCTTGCAACGCTAATACTTCTGCCGTTGGATTTGACCCGACCAAAGAAAGGCTAGTCTGCGGCTTAATCGCCCATACCAGCGGCATAATATCATTTACCAGCCATTTTGCCCCATCGACATTAGGTGGATGACCGAACCCGGCAACAAAAATAATCTTGTTTGAGCTAACAGGAACACGATTAATAGTATTGGCAATGTCAAAATAATAGGGTTGTAAAACTTTTACATTCACTTCGGGTGCAATATGTTTTACTTTTTCAACTTCATCGATAGAGGGATAGTAAACAACATCTACCTTTCGCCAAATCATAGTCTCAAGTTTTTTCATTTTGACAGATTCAGCGTACAATTTCCTATTTCCCTTAATTTTTGCTTCTGCTTCCATTCTGGCATAATGAAGATCATGCCCATAATAAAACAGCTTAGCCTTACTATATTTTCTGAGCGGTTTTAAGAATTTATTAGATATATACGGTCGATTTAACAACACGAAATCAATATTGCAACCATTTATTGAAATCCACTTACTGAAACTATTTACATATTCCGGGCCATAATAAGCTTCAATCCCCTTTTGTTGCAATAGGTCGACATAATTAGAATCCTTGTGTCCATTATCTGGCCAGAATTTAACATTTAAACCAAGCTTTACAAAGACATTCAAAAAACACACTATTGATCTTGAACCAGCATCACGGTCAGGCTGGGGTATGTAATGATCAATTATTAAAATAGTTTTACGATTAACCGAGCGATCTCGAGCATAAAATATGTCTTTTTCCTTTGCTAAATGACTGTGCAAAAGTTCATTTCTCCATTTATCATAAAATTTACTATGATTTTCTAGTTGATAAGATTTTATACCTACATCGGTATCTGTACCATTCGAGACACCTTCATAATGAATAACTACTGAGTTTGGTTGATAATATACTTTTTTTCCTGCTGATCTTACTTTAAATGCTAGGTCAGAATCCTCACAATAAGCGGGTATATATCGCAGATCAAAACAGTCAAGCTCTTCAAATAATTGTTTTTCAATCAGAATCGATGCACCGGAGCAATAATCGACTTCTTTCACATAATTGTACATAGGCTTATTAGGATTATCGAAACGCCCATAATTCCATGCCGAACCATCTGCCCATACAATACCACCAGCCTCTTGTAACCGCCCATCGGGATAGACCAGTTTTGAACCAACCATCCCACAGTCATTATGCAGAACAAATAACTCTAACATGGAATCTAACCAACCAGGTGTCACTTGGGTATCATTATTTAAAAAATATAAATACTTACCTCTTGCTTTATTTACAGCGCCATTACAACTTTTTATAAACCCTAGATTACTTGGATTGACAAAGTAATTTAAACCTTTAATATTTTGTAGTTTATCTATTTCAGCATCTCCAGAAGCATCCTCAAAAACTAGGACTTCAACACTAGTTTCTGGTAGGTTTGTCGAAATGGATAATAAACAGCATGCCGTATAGTTTAGTTGACCATAAGCAGGGATAATTATCGATATTACAGGGACTTCGATAAATGGGAAGCTAATTTGATTAATTACAGTATCAATATCTCCAATTTCATTAATAATTTCATCAGGTGTGCGAAATGGCTTCGGAGGATAAGTTAAACTTAAGACGCTATAAGTGGCCGTATCTCTAAATATTGAACCTAGACTATTGAAAAAAAATCCTGCCAAACGCAGTTTGAACTGTTGTGATAATGGCAGGATATAATATACATATCTACAAAAGGTTAGTATTATTTCTTTTAATAATTTCATAAATTCTTTATTGTATAATTTGAACAATTACTAGCACTGTCATGCGCATTATCAAGTAAACGTTTTAGGTTAAAAACGCAGTAACTTTGGATGCTTAAACATTCCTTGCATGGCGTTAACACTTTCTTGGTAGAATGATAGATATTTAGTTCGACTCACATCAGCTAATCGCTGTAATTCTGAAGATTCATTTTTCAGGTTAAATAAACTTTTCACAAGATCATCCAGGTTATGGAAAGAATGTGATGGATCTCCGCTCTCAATACCTTTCGCACCCCAAGCAGTAGTTAGCAAGGGCATGCCAAACGCCATCGCTTGGACAGTCTTAACATTAATACCAGTACCCATAGTCACTGGCGAAATCACCACATCCATATCCATGTAAAAATGGGCTATATCAGGAACAAAACCTAGCAATTGAACCCACGGTTTTTGGAAGATTTCACTGTCTGTAGTTGGCAAATTATTTACTATATCTTTGACTTCACCAGCAACATAAACTGTAAATGGGCAGGGCTTATCATGCAAGCTATGGTTAATAGCCTCCAAGCAGTCCTTAACGATAGCCAAGTTGATTCGGTTGGCACTAGCCACTAAACCTACATTGTTAAGTTCACCATATGTTTTATAAATAAACTGTGGTTCTTCAACATGTGGGATGACAATTGCACTAACACAACCTGTCACGCTGTCAAAATAGCGAGCTTCTTCCAACCTGCGTGCAACAACCATGTCTGCCCGTCGCAGATAAGCACCCTCCTCCTCTGGCGTACATGAGAAAAACTCCAAGGCTTGTCCATTAGTTCTCAGCATGTCGTATCGATTGCCCATCTTGTCATGAGTGTCAATCACTTTAAGAATATGGGACGGGACAAACTCAAGCAATTTGGAATGAAACACATAGGAGCAGAAAACAACATCAATGTCATACTTGGCGCAAAGTCCTCGGATTTTCTCACCAAGACCATCCTCATACCACCCATCAAATGAAATTTCTCCACCATTTGCACCCAGTGGATGCGAATTGGGTAGAATATCCAGAGTATCCCAACATAAACGCATATCACTCTCGGCGCTGGCAGAATAAAGCTTACTCTGCAACAGCGCAAAATGAACCCTGTGGCCCATGCGTTGAAAACGTCTAGCAAACTGCTGAATGGTAGCCTGGTTTCCGTGGCTACTTGGATGTGATGGAAATGGACTAAAATACAGAACATTCAAGCTTCCCAGTTGTCGCCGAGCGCTGGCAACGGGGGATGCAGATCGTTCCGCATTTGCTATGCCACGATATTCAGGTTCAGAAGGACTTAAATGAGCACTGGAAAACTCATCCGCCCATTTTTCACGAAGTCTCTGGATATTTCTGCGTTGGCCCGGGAGTAGAAAGTCTGTACGCTCATCATTA
Organism: uncultured Methylococcaceae bacterium; assembly: GCA_903934875.1. Lineage (GTDB taxonomy): Bacteria > Pseudomonadota > Gammaproteobacteria > Methylococcales > Methylococcaceae > Methylumidiphilus. Next base: position 18,182 of record CAIZPP010000310.1, on the reverse strand, counting down.
TAAGTCTTATGCTCAAAGTGAATGACCTCTGAATTTGGCTGATATAGGACTCGCATTCCCTTGGCGCGTACGGTCATAGCCAGATCAGAGTCTTCACAGTATGCGTTTTCATAATACTCGTCAAAACCACCCACCTCCTCCCATAATTTTCTGCGAATAAGTAGGGATGCGCCAGAAACATAATCGACTTCGCGAACATAGTCATAATTGGGTTCATTTCCTAATTGGTAACGACCACAATTAGTCGCAGAACCATCATTCCACAGTATGCATCCAGCCTCTTGAATTGTTCCATCGGGATATAGAAGCTTCGATCCAATAATACCGGCACTGTCGTCAGATTCCATAAGCTGGTAAAGTGAAGACATCCAACCGGGTAGAACAATTGTGTCGTTATTAAGAAAAAGTATATATTTACCTTTAGCATATTGCGCTGCGTGGTTACAATTACGCAAAAAGCCCAAATTTTGCGACGTTTTGACTATACGCAAACCAGGAAAATAATTAGCAGCGTTTATCGACTCATCAGTAGAACAGTCGTCAGCCAGTATTATTTCATACAGGAGGTCTTCCGCTAGACAATTACCAGCAATAGAATTGAGGCAGGCATATGTGTAATGCCATTGGTTATATACGGGTATTATGACGGATATCGGAACTGTTTCACCTTCGACTGGAATAACCAGTTGAATAGGCGGCGAAGAGGTGCAAAACTCAATATAAAGATTGTAAGTTGTTTGTTCAACTTTATCTTTCTTAAGGTATGTATAATTTGACTGTTGTTTTTTATTTTCATCTATTACAGGAAAACATTTGCGACCCTCATGTCGACCTTTTTTTATAAAATGTACTAACGGATTCACCCCACTTGTCACAACTTCAATATTGTTTTGTAAATAGAGATTTGTATCAAATAAGGGGGATGGATTGCGCCCCTCTTTCCAGCCTATCTCACAATAATGTCGGATAGGAGAACAAGCGCTAATGCGGACATCTCTATACTTAAAGCGATAATAGGTAATATCAAATAAATTGCTATTATGTATTATATTAATATCACGAAAGATATGAAAGGCCCTACATGGGTGCAATACACCATTAATATATCGTTTTGCTAATCGTAAAGGGGTTGAAATTATCCTTAGCTTCAAGTTTACGTCGGCAAGTTCCTGATCATTTTCTTCCAATTTACTATTCTGTATACTTATTGTATTCTCTGTATCGTCAATTATTGATTCAAGGTTCAACACTTGACATGCATAGTCTGCTATCTTTTGTTTAAGGATAGAGATTTGGATTTCACGATTAGCAACAATTTGATTAAGGATGGAGATTTTTTTTTCGCACTCAGCTAATGCTTGGAGAGCTTGTTTGAACTCAATTAAGGGATTACTCATCTCGCTTGTACCCACTACATTTCCACACGATTTAAGATTTATAAGATTGATCGTTTTATTAAGCGTTTACACTATCTAGAGAGAAGTTCGTTCACCGTGTACAAAATTGTAAATCTGTTCAATTCGCTGCAAATATCGCAAGCCTATTGTTTTATAGCTGAAATTCATAAACATATGTTGACGTGCTTTATGTCCGATTACACGCCCGTTAACTGGTTTATCTATTAATTCAATCATATACTTAATAGCGTCATCCAGATTCGGCTCTGCCCAAACCTGATTCTGATAGTGAGGATAATCTCCCTTTTGTAAGGGTATCAGATTATATCCTACATTATAAGAAACTTCGGATGCCATGTATTCCATATTGCCAGAGTAAGCAGTTGCGATTACTGGTTTACCTAGTGACATAGCTTCCGCCATGCCATGACCGAATCCCTCTGAACGATGCAAGGACACGAAACAATCACAACAACGAACTAAGTTTTTAGTTTCATTGTCCGATAACAAACGATCAATCAGAGTGATATGTTCGGCAATATCAGCCATATGATCATGTAATTCCTCCATCACTTGCGGAGCCAATTCTGCACCATTGACTTTTAATACTAATCTTATCTTTGCAACTGGCCTTAATAACAAGACTTGACGAAATGCAGTAATAACACCATATGGATTCTTTCTTTTCAGATATGACCTAACATCGAAAAAAAATAGAAATATATATTCTGATTCAGGTATTCTAAAATAGCGTCTTGATAAAAAGGTTGAAAGTACAACTTCACCAGTTTCTGGCATATGGACAATAGGTTTTTTGCATATTGGTTCAAGTGCTTGAAAGGTATATTTTGATTGCGCCCAGATTTCATCAAACCGATCCAGTTGTTCTGCCCACTCCCGTGGATATCGTGAAAGTTCCCAAGCCGGGTAGATAATATTATATCCTGGCCACTCAGTATTTAGCGACAAATGCGTAAGTGAATTTTCTACTTCATCTCCATTTATATGAAAAATATTAATCATTGCTGGTGTATTATCACAGACACCTGCAAATTCAGTTAATTCATCCATATCCGGTGGGGTTAACTGATATATATCAGTCAATACTGGACTTATATTTACACTTTTAAATGCGCGAAATGTACACCGTATCTTTTCACCCATACCGATTGGGGCATATGGATGTCCGACCAAACATATATCTTGATTATTAATACCAGTTTTACTCATTGTATTTAATCTTCCAAGCCATATTTATTTTTTCTTAATAAGCGGGACGCTTCCAATGCATTTTTTACCGCTTCAAGATAGGCATGTCCAAATCGGCGATCAGGCTCAAGATAAGCACCTTCAGCCCATTCATTCCATGCATTTATAAATACTAATTTTTCATCTCGATAATTCATGCGTCTCGTTTGCTCAATTGATTCCTCCAACCATGCCTGAAATACGCCTGGGTTTGAATGTTCAAAACAAAAACTGCTATTTTGCCGGCGTGCCGTATTATCCCAGCCAGGACATACACCTCTAAAACGCGTGTAAGCAGGTCCATCACGTGTCGCACATTTAGTAGCTAAATCTCGATAATCTGCCACATTACCTGTAAATTCTGAATTTATGATCTCACCAGAAGCTTGTTTTATTTCTGCTTGGCCTTGTGGGGGAAACTCAACTGCCGCATCGCAACCGAATTCATTAGGATGACGGTTTGCATTGACTAGATCAAAAGATTCAACCATAGCTATATAAATCTCTCCGATTCCTTTATCTCGGCATAATTTCCTCCATCTATTGGCAGTTTCCGCAAAATCAGGAAAGAGTGTGACTCGATAAACAATTATTAATGGATGCCCGTCTATCCTGATGTAGCGCTGATCTTCAAAAAATCGAATGAGGTCTGAAATCACCAAATTATCGTCTTCTTCAGAGTGCGCTTGCCCCATCAAAATTTCATTTTCTTGTCCATCCCATCTACGTGTCCAATTTTCATTAGCCCAACATAGACAAAATGGGATTTTCGGTTTTCCAGTTGCTAACATTTGTTCAACTGGGTAATCGAGAAGTCGTTTACCATTAAACCAGTAATAATAATAACAAAAACCATAAATACCGTATTTTTCAGCCAAATCCGCTTGTTGTTCCATAACTTCAGTTATTCGCAAGTCATAAAAACCTAAGTCTGCTGGTAAACGTGGCTGATAATGTCCTATAAAATTAGGTTTGGCTTTAGTTACGTTAGACCATTCGGTAAAACCGCTTCCCCACCATTTATTGTTTTCAGGAAAGGGATAAAACTGTGGAAGATAAAAAGCTATGACCTTTGGAATAATAAAACTATCTAATTTTTCATACCATTTATTTTTAAAAGTTACGGTATTTTTTGAAATACTGCGTAACTTAAAACTAGCATCTATCGTATCTGTGGTTTTAGAAAGATGATGTATTATGATTGCTGACGGATTATAGTACACATGATAACCAGCATCTTGGACACGCAAGCAGAGGTCACTATCTTCACAATAACAAGGTAAGTAGTCTTCGGAAAACCCACCAAGTTTTTTTACTAATGAAGTAAGCATTAATAAGCAAGCACCTGATACATAATCAACCCGCCTGATATAATTGTAACTCGGCAAAGAAGGATCTTCGTTTAAACCCACCATATCGGCGGTGGTATCTGCACGAAATGATGCTCCCGCCTCCTGTAAATGCCCGCTCGGGTAAACAAAGCGGGGACCTACCGCACCTACATTCGATTGTGATTCAAAGGTTATCAACAGCGCATCTAACCAGCCTTCAGTAACTTGTACGTCATTATTTAGGAATAAAATGTACTTTCCATTTACATATTCTAATGCCCTGTTGCAATTTCGTAAAAACCCAATATTATTATCACTTGTGATTAGTCTTATGTTTGGTATTTTTTCAATTATACTATACGTATTGTCTTCTGACGCATCATCTGCAACAATTACCTCATAGCTTATTGCGCTATTAGTATGCACGGAAATTGACAAAAGACATTCAAGCGTCAACTTAATATTATTAAATACCGGCAATATTATAGATATTATAGGATTATCTACTATAGGTGGCAGCTTTATCTGTCTAATTACTGCATCAAGTGTCTCCTTACTAATATCAATAAGCTCTAAATGTTCAGGAATAAAGTCCATTTTTCTTTGGTTTTTTATCTTTTTTATATTGTTTTTTGTTTCATAGTATTCACTCCATTCCCAAACACCATCAGCAATAGGCAGATTTATATTTGATAATTGCAGAGAAACCGAACCAGTCTTAGTTGAATCTTCAACATTATTATCTGAATCGATTGATTTTGTTTTAGTATGAAATATATCTACAAACCTTCTCAGTAAAATAATCAATTTTCTTAATGGTAAAGTCAATCTCCACATATTTGACATTTGAATGGAGTCAAATTGATGTTGTATATCTACAATCTGCTCCTCAAGTTTACTGATTCTGTCATCTTTTAAGGTTATAACTTTGTCACGTTCTAATATTTGTTGATCTCTATAGGTTATCTGCCTATCACGATACAATATTTGTCTATCATTATCCTGTAAAATCCTATCCAATTCTTCTATCTTTGAAGAAGTATCATCAACTACTGTTTTTAACTCACAGATATTTTCATCCCTACTATCAATCTCAGCCTTCCAAAAAGCAAAAAGCTCAGTATCAGCAATTGATTGCTCAAGTAGTCCAGAGCTAATTACTGGGAGATTTGAATTAGAGGCGACTGCAATCCAGTAATCTGGCCTTACAAGCCCCTTAGCTTCTTGAACGACGCCATTTTCACTGTAATAATTTGTAACCTCTAACAAGCATTCTTCAGAAAATACCCCAGACCCGTAGACTATACGCTGCCCATAATATACCACATTACAAAAATAACTTTGTACTAACTTACTAAATTCATGTTTATACAACTCTTTAACATGCAACTCATTATTATACACCGATTCCATTGAGTAATTATACTTATCTGGACTGGAAATTAATAACACACCACCTGGATTCAATACACGCTTTATTTCATCCATTATTTTTTCGTGCTGATCATAATATTCTATCGCATCAAAGCAAACTACAAGATCAACACTAGCGTCAGGCAATGGAATTTCATAGCAACTTCCTAGCATGAACTCTAGATTATCTTGTTTATGGATTTCCCGCGCATGGCGAATAGCTTCAATTGGGTGACTAACACCAATTACACGATATGCCGTTTTGGCAAGTATGGAAGAACCATAACCTTTACCACAAGCAACATCCAATACCACTTTTTCAGTGGCAACTTTGCTTGCTAAATGATAACGATGTATTTTCCCAAGTTCATTATTTACATGTATATTATGCATACATTCATTTTTGTTAGTCCCTAATTTCATAGTCTTGTATTCCACTTTCAACCTCCTTCTCAGCTTAATGATTACATATATGGATTTTATAAACAGCCCATTGTTATGCTCCTCATAGGCACGGCAAATACGCCAAAACATACCGAACTTGCATGAACATGGATTATAAGTGCATCATGTATCCAATGGTGTTGGACATGATCTTCCTGTGTTCCCTCTGCTATAGCTGGAGAAATACTGTAGCTGCCGCTTGCTAATATAGGCAGGGTAAATGCAAACCTAGCCACACATTCCCTGCCTTCCTCAATTACCATATTTTCAAACATATATGTCAGATAGGTGTTGTCCGCAAATAGAACTTGCCCCAACCTGTCCTTGAAATGAAAGCCTAAGATAGGTCTATTAATTTGTTGCTGGGCATAACAACGGATCTCAAGTATTACTTTACTTCCACCCACTATCCATGACATGGGTATGCCTTCTTCATCAAGCAATTTTACTGAAGTTATCTTTGCCGCACCTGTGCCGAAAGAAGAATTTTCTTGATTGAATCTGAATATTTGTATGTCATTGCGTAGTGTTGAAGAATTTATCAATAACTCCCTTACATCTTTATATTCAAAATTATCGCTAGAGGAAACAACTTTATCTTCAGTCTTACTGCCAGTGTTATTTACTTTACTTTCACCCTGAATTGATTCATAAAGTGCCGAAAGATAGCGTTCAGCTATTTCTTTTGGTTTTCCTTTACTTTCCATTTGACCTTGGTTTAATAATATCGCTGAAGAACAAAGATTCACAACGGCACTGGTATCATGACTGCAAAATAAAAGTGTCCCATTTTTCATAAACTCCCTTAAATACCGCATGCATTTTTGTACAAAATAGGCATCGCCTACTGATAATGCTTCATCCACTACTAGGATGTCAGCGTTGACATGTGCGATAACTGCAAACGCCAATCGTACAAACATCCCGCTTGAATATGTCTTTAAGGGCTGATCAATAAAGTCACCAATATCGGCAAATTCTGTAATTTTGTCGAAATTTGCATTAATTTCATCGTTGGATAAACCGTATAAAGATGCTGATAAAAATACATTTTCCCTTCCTGTAAATTCTGGATTGAAACCCGCTCCTAGTTCAAGCAATGCCGCTACGCGTCCTTTAACTTGAATGCTACCTGAGGTGGGATTAAGTGTTCCACAAATCATCTGGAGTAACGTCGATTTACCAGATCCATTCCGTCCAATTATGCCAACTGTCTCTCCCTTGTTAATTTCAAATGTGACGTTATTGAGTGCCCAGAATTCACGATAGTATTGTTTTCGACCGAATGCCAACATTTGCCAAAGTCGATCTCTCGGTTTGTCATATATATGGTAGCATTTACAAAGATTCTCTACTTTAATAGCGATTTCAGAGGACATCGGCGAACCCTTTACGAGTCTTCTGAAACCAAGCAAACCCTAACCAAGCCATAATAACTGACAGCAAAATATATATTCCGAAGTTTATCAATTCGGGAGCTTGCCCCCATATTAACGATGCGCGGATTTGTTCGATAATTGGTGTTAAAGGATTTAGATACAAAATTGTTTGGTATTTTTGCGGCAATGATGATAAAGGGTAAAATATTGGGGATAAGAACATTAGTGTTGTTGTCATAATACCAACGATTTGCGCAACGTCCCGTAGATAAACACCTAATGAAGCTAATAGCCATGTAATACCAATTGTCATCAATATTAACGGAAGCAATATTACCGGCATAAACAAAATCGTCAAATGTGGCTGACCAAAAAATATTATATAGAAAACTAGCCATACAAAAAAACTTATCATCATATGAAAAAGAGCCGTACATAATGTAACCCAAGGTAAGATTTCCAATGGAAAAACTACCTTTTTAACATAATTGGTATTAGCTAAAATCAGTGTTGGCGCTCGATTAACACATTCTGAAAATAAATTAAACACTAGCAACCCGGAGAAGAGAACCAGAGCAAATTCTGTTTTTGAGTCACTTGCTGGGTTCCATTTTGCTTTGAATACTACACTGAATACGAATGTATAAACCGCCAACATAAGCACTGGATTAAAGAATGACCACATTATCCCCATCACAGAACCTCGATAACGTCCTACAACTTCCCGTTTAGCTAGCGTTTTTATTAGTTTTCTATTTTGCCAAAAGCTTGCCACCATCTCTTTAGGCGTTATTGAAAAGTCCTTCATTGGAACGGCACCTCATTTACCATAACTTCAATATCTCTTTCATAGATATTTAAGACTTTAGCTTGTAGCCATTTTTTATTTATGACAGGCATAGGAATCATGCTTCTCTATTAAGGTTCAGATTATCTGAGGCTGGTTTATATTCAGGAAGCCAGTATTGCAAAGCTTCACATAAAGACTGATATTCAGGTTCAATCGGCTGCCCCAACCAACTCAACAAGCCATCCATCCAGTCTTGGTCCATTGTGCGGGCTTTTGCTATCCTAAGTTTTGGATGCGGTGTCCGTTCGGTTAACTCATCATCTGCTAACAATTCCTCATACAATTTTTCTCCTGGACGCAGTCCGGTAAATTCAATCTTGATTTCATCTTCATGGAAACCGGACAGTCGAATCATGTCCTTCGCCAAATCGACAATTTTAATTGGTTTTCCCATATCCATAACGAATATTTCGCCTCCTTGCCCCATGACTCCCGCTTGCAATACCAGTTGTGCTGCCTCCGTAATTGACATGAAATAACGGATTATTTCTGGATGCGTTACGGTTATCGGCTTGCCCTGTGCGATTTGTTCACGGAACTTAGGAATAACACTGCCATTACTTCCTAGCACATTGCCAAAACGGACCATTGTGAAGCGTGTTTTGGATTGCTGTTGCAGAGTCTGACAAACCATTTCAGCAAGTCGTTTGCTGGTTCCCATTACATTGGTTGGATTTACGGCTTTGTCTGTTGATATCAGTACAAACTTTTCTACCTTGGCTGCAATCGAGGCCACGGCTATAGTATAGGTTCCTAAAACATTGTTCCGCACAGCCTCCCAAGCGTTGACTGTTTCCAGCATTGGCACATGTTTATATGCGGCAGCGTGAAAGACCGAATTTGGCAAAAAGCTTCGCATGACATGTCCGACCCTAACTGAATCTTTCACATCACCTAAAGCGCAAACGATCTGGAGGGAGGGGTAGCACTCGTTGAATTCCTGCTCCAGCTTATATAAGGCAAATTCATTTTCCTCAAACATTATTAACCGACAAGGCTCAAAGAAGGCTATTTGTCGGCAAAGTTCCGATCCGATTGAGCCTCCCGCGCCGGTGACCAGCACGGCCTTCCCTCTTAGTAGCCCATGCAATCCCCCTATATCCAAGCTTACCGGTTCACGTCCCAGCAAATCGTCCAATTCTACCCTACGAATCTGCGATATTGAAACCTTACCGGACAATAAATCATCGAAACTTGGCACAGTAAGCACTGATAAGCCGGCATCCGATGCCAGTTCCATGGCAAGTCGGCGGGTTCCTGCCGATGCGGAAGGCATGGCTATGATCACTTGACTGGCATCAAATCGCCGCGCACATTTTCCCACGTCACTCAAGGGGCCAAGAACAGTGACACCACAAATTTGACATCCTTTCTTTTTTACATCGTCATCAAGCAAGCCAACTACCCGCCATGTAGGATTTCCTGCCAAATCCTTAAGCAGCATGGATGCTGCCGAACCCGCTCCCATGACAAGCACCGGAGAAAGTTCAAGGGAGCGGAATGAGAGGATGTGACCGTCCTTGAATGAGCGGTAGAGAAAACGACTTCCCCCCATCAAAAACACTAAAAAAATTGGCGACAATACCAAAACTGCCCGTGGCGTTTCTGAAAGCCTGTCATACATAAACAAAACGGTTGGCACTGCCAGCGAACTCAGGCCAACCGCAAAGAGAATGCGCTTCAAGTCGGGCAGACTGGCAAATCGCCACATACCGCGATACAGGCCATAGATCCAAAATGAGGTTATCTCAATAGGTAAGACGAGCAACATCGTTACCAACATCCCCCTCACCCAATAGTCGGGGATGTCAAAGTTGAAACGTAATAGGTAGGCTAGACACCATGCTAGCGTGGCTGCCGCAGCATCATGGAGCATGACCAAAAACGAGCGCACACTCATACTGAAACCATCATTTTAGACTGCTTCTTCCAAGCCTTGTCTATAAAACACAAGAGATAAATGTAGATGACTGCCCACCCCAATCCAATGATGATCTGCCCTTTTAAAGATGAGTACCGCAGCAAAATTGCTGAAACACCACAAGCTAACATCAAGCCGTATGCATATATTGCGGTTTTCCGGTGTCCTAGGCCCATTCGTACCACACGCTGGTAATAATGCTCGCGGTGGGCCTGCCAGACCTTTTTGCCACCTAGCAGGCGTTTCACCAAGGTCACGCTAGCATCGACAATAAACGGGGAAAATACAAGAAGCGGAAAACCAATTGGCCACAAACCAGCTTGCCAGCCAGCAAGTCCCATTGCTGCTGCGAGAAAACCAAGAGGGATAGAACCGGCATCACCCATGAAAATACGTGCGGGGGTAAAGTTAAACCATAGAAAACCAAGGGATGCGCCTGCCAAACAAGCCGTCGTTACCGCAAACGCCGTCATTCCGTCACGATAAGCTACGAAGGAATATAGCCCAAAGCCAAAAGCCGCCATGCCGCCTGCCAAGCCATCAGAACCATCCATAAAATTGAAGAGGTTTGCCATCCATACCAAGGCTGCAAAGGCAACCGCGATGCCAAGCGCCCCCTCCGGAAATGGCGGCATGAGCCATAGCAACGCCGCCGTGGCCGCGATCTGGGCAGCGAAGCGCAATGCAACAGACAACCCTTTCAAATCATCAACAAAGTTAAACGCACACAAAATCATAGCCAAAGCTAGCATGGGTCGTTGTTCGGGTGGAGGCCAAGATATCGCCCATCCACATCCGGCACCTAGCATGATCGCCACCCCCCCCGTCCTTGGCGTTGGTGTTTCATGCAAAGAACGATGATTCGGGTGATCCATTGGCAGGGAGCGCTTCATAGCTAGCATGGCTGCTATAGCCAACGCCGATCCAAAACAAGAAATGATAGGGGAGATGAGCATTACGGTTGGATGGTGTTGAATGGCAACTGGAATTGATTATACGCAAAGACTTACCCTCAGACACCGTAAGTCGCCTTTGATGTTATTTATCACAATGCTACCGCAATATGGCGGACAGAATACAAAGGTGATCATGGGCCGAACGCCGACCAAAGCCTCTTTTCGTCAACCTGACGTTATGATACATTAGCATCTATTGTATAGCTATATCCCGGCCAGCCATAATTAAAAGCATCAATCCAAATGATGGAATGACTCAAACTGCAATATCAACTCAAGCTTTTCGCGTTAAGAAGCAAACCTTACCTCAAAACTTTGCGGGGCAGCTTCAACAGTTTAGTGCTTATCATCAGTTATGGATTATATGGACATAGAAGCATCACCCGCACCCTTTGAATTCGTTTGGGGTGACTTGCAGTCCCTATCGATAACGCCTAAGCGACTAACCAAAAGCAATGGTTGGCACACCCACTCTCCGTTTGCCTTTTGGCTTATGAAACAGCTTGAACCCTCTATCTTCGTTCAGCTTGGTGTCTGCAATGGCGACTCCTACAGCACCTTCTGCCAGGCTGTCCAGACGTTTTCACAATCAACCGCTTGCTATGGGATCGACACTTGGCAGCGTGAAGACCCTGCTAGCTCCTGTGACGAAAGCGTTTATGCCGAGTTGTTGCGTTATCACAATGATCACTACGCCGCCTTTTCCCGGCTAATCCTGTCCTCTTTTGACGATGCGCTGCCCCATTTTGTGGATGGCAGTATAGATTTGCTTTTTATCAACGGCCACTCTAGTTACGAAGATGTGAAACACGACTTCGAATCTTGGCTTCCTAGGCTTAGCAACCGTGCCACCGTCCTTTTTCAAGGCATTAACTCCGAAGGGGGAAAGTCCGGCATATGGAAATTTTTTCTTGAACTATCGAAGCAGTATGCAGGGCGATGCTTCCCGTTGACCCAAGGCAATGGCCTCGGTGTCCTTACGCTAGGTGATGACGCACCTGACGTTCTTCAGCACCTAGGATGCCTGGAGGGGGAAGTAGCCTCATCAGTACGGCTAACTTTTTCCACCTTCGGAAAATTTGTTGAGGCGCAAGCGACTGAACTGATGTTGCGTTCCGAAATAGAGCAACTGAGGCTGGCAGTGCGGGAGGCAATTTGCGCCGCGGAGAAATCCGAAAAATTGAAGGATGAGTATACTGATGAGCTAGTCAAAGCGTACGAGACCGAGAAGCGCAAAATAGAAATCGACAACCATAAGGCGGAACTCTATCTTTCCAGCCGCTGCCAAGAGGTGTCGCAGGAGCTGGAAAAGGTCAGGAAACAGTACGCAGAAGTTTGCCGGGAGAATGAGACTCTAAAGAATTCACGCTCAATGAAACTTACAAAGCCCTTGCGTGATTTACTCGATTTCACTAGCCGCTTTCGACGCTAATGCAGTTTGGCAGTATGGAAATGGCAACCAATCCGCTGACATTAAACCCGCGCTGGTTCAGCGAAGACGACCCTGAAGTTTCGATTATCATCCTGAACTTTAATAAGGCCCTGATGACGCTTGAATGCCTGAAAAGCATTTGGGAACACACATTGGGGTATCGATATGAAGTCATTGTAATTGACAATGGAAGCCAAGCTGATGACTTTCACACTCTTGCGGCATTCAGGGGTGCCTACAAACTGTCACGACTTGATGTAAATCGCTTATTTGGAGAGGGAAATAACATCGGAGCTGAATTAGCCAATGGGGAACTCCTGCTTTTCATGCATAACGACGTGGTCGTGACTCCAAATTGGCTGCCTCCACTGGTGGAGGCATTCCGCGATCACCCGGATTGCGGCGCGGCAGGGCCGAAATTTGTCTACCCGAACGGGCTTCTTCAAGAAGCGGGTGGCTTGCTGGACGAAGAAGGCGGCTTGATCCAGATAGGCAAATTCCAAGATACTGACTCACCGCGCTTCAACTACAGGCGCGTGGTCGATTTTGTGTCGGCAGCGGCGGTGATAACGCGGAAAAAGACCTTTGAGGAAGTGCTCGGCTTCGATTTTATTTTTGAGCCGGCCTACTATGGAGATGTTGATTTATGCCTCAAGATTGGCCAGCTCGGTCTGAAGACCTTTTACATCCCTGAATCCTGTGTCGTTCATCAGGAAATCACGACGCTGTCAAAGCCAAAAGATGATCTGCACATACACAACATCGTCGCTGTCAATCGTGAAAAATTAGTCCATCGCTGGGGCCGCTATTTGAATACGGGGAGGCACGAAGGCAGTCTCCCGGTTTTTTCACGTGCTTCCCGGCAGACTAGGTGTGGCGAAGGGCCAACCGCCGCGTTTTTTACCCCCTACAACATCATTCCGGGTGGAGGGGAAAGGTATATTCTTACGGCGGCAGAAACCTTAATCCAAGCGGGCTACCAAGTCTGGCTGGTGACACCTGAAAAATATTCCTACCTACGGCTGGCGAAAATCGCTGGCATTTTGGGGCTTGCTCTGCAAAATCTGTCTATCACATCCCTGAAGGCGGCCGAGGCATTACCGCTTTTCGATATTTTCGTAGCCATGGGAAATGAGATTGCCCCCCCGGTCAAGCCCATGGGACAGGCAAATTTCTTTTGCTGCCAGTTTCCCTTTCCCTGTACGCAGGATGAGATCGACCGGCGGCGGGAATGGACGGCGCAATACGATGCCATCATCGTGTACTCTGACTTCGTCAAGGACAATGTAATCAAACAACTTTCAAGGTACGGATTACCTGATGTCGATATCCATATCGTGCATCCTCCGGTGGACATGATATCTTTCGGTGTACGCAAATCCCGAACCAACATTCTTTCTGTTGGCCGTTTTTTTACTGAAGGGCACTGCAAACAGCAGGACATGCTGATCCGCGCATTCCGTCAACTCTGCGAGTCCGGCAGCAAAGCGGAGCTCCACCTTGCCGGTTCTTTGAACCCGGAATTGCGAAATCGGGAGTACTTTGTCGAATGCCAGCGTTTGGCGCAAGGGTTGCCAGTCCATTTCCATGTCGATGCACCGCGTGATACGCTAACATCGCTCTACGAAAACGCTTCCGTCTATTGGCATGGCGCAGGCATTGGCATTGACACGGACACTGTGCCTGAAAAGTGTGAGCACTTTGGCATCAGCGTGGTGGAGGCCATGTCTGCGGGCACCATTCCTATAGTCGTCAACAACGGTGGGCCGGCTGTCACCGTCCAACATGGCTGGAACGGGTACTGCTACGATTCGGAAGACGAACTGGTTGAGCTGACACAAAAGGTGTTTGCGCAGCCTGAGGACAGGGTAGCCAAAATGAGGGGGCATGCACGGAGCCGCGCCATGGATTTTTCAAAGGAGTCTTTCGCCGCGCTCTGGCAAGCGCTGCTGCATTGATGCGGGAATTCGGCGGGTATCTATCCAGCCAGAAGATCACTGCCATTAAGTTAAGCCGTTCATGGTGCGCCTGTCGAACCATGAACGGCATAACGATCAATGATATGGGAATTTTCCGTCGACCTTTGGACCCTTCGACAAGCTCAGGACTCAGGGCGAACGGAAAACTTAATGGCAGTGACCCAGTAGATCCCACAAATCCATAACATACAACGAAAACGGGTGTTTTGTGCAGATTATTATTCCTATGTCAGGATTTGGCGAGCGGTTTCGCAGAGCGGGGTATAGCGTCCCTAAGCCACTGATCGAAATTGACGGCAAGCCAATCATTGCGCATGTCATCGCCATGTTCCCTAACGAGCAGGATTTTATTTTTATCTGCAACCAGGACCACCTACTCAATTCCGACTACCGTATGGAGTCAATCCTTAAGCAGTACTGCCCCACAGGTCGAATAATTGGCATCCCCCCTCACAAACTCGGCCCGATTCACGCCGTACGGCAAGCCGGACACTTGATCGATCCCAACCGCCCGGTTGTCGTCAACTACTGCGACTTCACCTGCTATTGGGACTGGACGCATTTCAAGGCGTTCGTCGCTAAAACAGCATGTGCAGGTGCCATACCCGCATACAAAGGTTTCCATCCACACACACTCGGCAGCACCAACTACGCCTACATGCGCGAAGCCAACGGCTGGGTCCAGGATATTCAAGAAAAGCAAGCTTACACCGATAATCGTATGGAGGAGTTCGCCTCTAGCGGAACCTACTACTTCGCTTCGGGGGAAATCATGAGCGAAGCCTTCCGCATGACGCTGGACCAGCAGCTGCATGTCAACGGAGAGTACTACGTCAGCCTTGCCTACAAACCACTGCTCGCAGCCAACAGACCTGTGGCTGTTTACCCGCTGCAGCATTTCATGCAGTGGGGAACCCCGGAAGATGTGGCCGAATACAATGGCTGGTCGGCAGCTTTTAAGCGCTTGATCGTTGAGGAAAACGCAATTCCTACCCCGCAAGGGTCATTAGTGGTGCCGATGGCTGGGTTGGGTCAGCGTTTTATAAATGAAGGCTACAGAGTTACCAAACCGCTAATCCCCGTGTCAGGCAAACCGATGGTTGCGCAGGCCACACACGACTTGCCGGCGGCGGCCCACCATGTATTTGTTCTGCGAAGTGACATGCCTGGTCATCGGGAAATCTCTGAGGGACTCAAACACCTCTATGCGGATGCTGTAATCGAAACCATACCCAGCGTCACAGAGGGCCAGGCCTGTACGGCATTGATCGGACTAGACGCTCTTGAACGCGCAGTGGGCGATGTGGCTGGGCCAGTCACTTTTGGCGCCTGCGACAACGGGGCTTTATATGATGCCAATATTTTCCAGCAGTTGGTTGGCAACCCCGATGTGGATGTTATCGTCTGGGGGGTGCGGAACTATGCCAACGCAGCGAGGAATCCTAGGATGTACGGATGGATTGATGCTGAGAATAGCTTGATTCGTAAAATCTCGGTTAAAACGCCGCTCAAATCACCTGCCACCGATCCCATCGTCCTTGGAACCTTCACATTTAGCCGTGCCAAAGACTTCCGCCGGACCGTGGAACATTTATTTGCCCGGAACGGACGCATCAACGGTGAGTTTTATATCGATTCGTGTATAAACGATGCCATTGAGCTTGGCTTGCGCTGCCACTTGTTCGAAGTGGACAGTTTCTTGTCTTGGGGTACACCCAATGACCTGCGCACCTTTGAATACTGGCAGTCCTGCTTCCACAAATGGCCTGACCACCCTTATCGGCTAGAGCGCGATAGGCGCATTCCCGCCGCAGCAGCCAGCAATCTGGAAACTCTATATCAGGCAACCGTTCCTGAATTACCGGTGAATTCTGCATGATCAAACGCGAGTTACCCATTTTTCTGGTTGTTGGAACATCGACGGTACTGATTGATTTCCTGGCTTATCGTGGATTGATCTGGGCGCAACTGTTTAGTGTGGAGATAGCCAAAGGCATAGGCTTCGTGGCAGGCACCCTGTTTGCTTACTTTGCCAACCGATTTTGGACATTTGGCCATAAAGCTCACGCAGACGGGAGCGTTTGGCGGTTTATTTTTGTATACTCCATGACTTTAGCTGTCAATGTGCTGGTAAATTCGTTCTTAATTAGCTGGATACCTGATAATTTTCCCAATTTGCAGGATGGACTGGTTGTTGTGAACAAGTTTGCATCCAGTTACGGCTTTATTAATGACGAAATTAACATAATCTTAGCCAAATTGTTGAACAAAGCAGAAGTAGCCATACAGATAGCCTTCTTAACGGCAACAGTCACATCCGCAACTTTAAATTTTATTGGCATGAAGTTGTTTGTCTTCAGAACCCCATCGCTTTCGGAGTAATCGTGAAATTTTCACTTGTCATCCCTTGCTACAATGAGGCGGCCAATCTCCCCTTGTTATTGGAACGCTGCAAAGGAGTCACACGCCATCCTGATATTGAAGTCATCCTAGTCGATAATGGGTCCACCGACGACAGCCCGCAAGTCCTCCACAGCCTACTCCCACAGTACGCAGGATGCCGTAGTGTGCGCGTTGAAAAGAACCAAGGTTATGGATTTGGCATTCTTGCGGGCCTAAGAGCGGCAAAAGGAGAAATTCTAGGCTGGACTCACGCCGATATGCAAACCGATCCACAAGATACCTTGCGTGGACTGGACATTTTCGAAAAGCATGGGCCGGACATTTTTGTAAAAGGCCAACGCTACGGGCGGCCTTTGGCAGATGTAGTTTTCACAATGGGTATGAGTGTTTTTGAAACTATGCTGCTCGGAAAACCGCTGTGGGACATCAATGCCCAACCCACCATGTTTTCTCAAGCATTTTTCGAGACTTGGCAATATCCACCCGATGATTTTTCTCTCGACCTGTATGCTTACTATCAGGCCCGTTGCAAAAAACTTAAAATATTTCGCTTTCCGGTAAAATTTGGCGAACGCGCCCATGGTGTTTCGCATTGGAATGTTAATTGGGCTGCCAAGCGCAAATTCATCCGCAGGACTGTGGATTTCAGCTTTACATTAAAAAAGGGAATCAAGGCATGAATATCATTTCTCATCGTCGCAACACAATACAAGAACTTAGCGGCACCCCAAAAAACTATGGCATTGAAGTTGACATCCGGAGCTTTGGCGAACAGCTCATCATTCATCACGAGCCTTTCGTCACAGGCGAGCGCTTTGAGGACTGGCTTGCTGCCTATCAGCATGGAACGCTGATACTGAATGTGAAAGAAGAAGGGTTAGAGGCACGTTTGATTGCCTTGATGAAATCTAAAGGCATCGAAGATTATTTTTTCCTTGACCAATCTTTTCCGTTCCTAGTGAAGTGGGCGGCAGCGGGTGAGCACCGTTGCGCGGTGCGCGTATCTGAATTTGAATCTATCGAAACCGCACTGACTCTGGCCGGCAAGGTTGACTGGGTATGGGTGGACTGCTTCACTCGCTTTCCCCTCGGCCATGAAGACGCATTGCGACTACAGAGCGCGGGCTTTAAGCTTTGTCTTGTTTCCCCTGAACTACAAGGCCGCGAGGCGCAAACTGAAGTCCCCTTGTTGATTCAGTTATTAAATGAGAGGTCTATTTTGGCTGATGCTGTTTGCACGAAGCGTCCAGACCTGTGGGAACTGTGAAAAATAAATTGACGGTTGTTATACAGCATTTTCAACATCAAAGAGTTACTTGGTAGTGGGTATGATAGCGCAGGTTATTCGGTTAACCTGAAGGGTTAAAGGAATGTCTGTTTTAGGTATATTTTTAAGATGAAAATGCTGTACATAAAGATATCCAAATGC
>CAIZPP010000309.1 GCA_903934875.1 uncultured Methylococcaceae bacterium | reverse complement strand
TTTTATTGACCGTAAAAACGGCCTATGTGCCATTTTTTTCACCCCTAGGAGTCCCGATTTGCATTCATGTACAGCGTTTTTTCTTAACAAAGAAAAATAATAATGGGCACCCAATCAAACCGTCCTGCGTGTGAATTGCTTTGCAAAATGATATAACCCAACAAGTAGCTCTTCGATATTAAAAACGCTGTAGCTATTGCCCACGCAAAAAAAACCGGTCCAAATCCTTGCCGCTGAGTTCGACCCAAGTAGGGCGTCCGTGATTGCATTGGCCGCTATTTTCGGTCGCTTCCATCTCCCTCAGCAGGGCATTCATTTCTGCAATGGCCAGCCGCCGGTGCGCCCTGACCGAGCCGTGGCAGGCCATGGTCGCCAACACGCCGTGCAAAGCCTGCTCTAGGCGAAGACTGCGGCCATGCTGGTTCAAATCGGCCAAGGCATCGCGCAGCAAACTCTCCGCATCCACGCCAGACAACAACACCGGCACGGAACGCACCAACACTGTGCTGGGTCCAGACCGGCTCAACTCCATACCCAAACTGGCGAAAGAGTCGGCAAACTCCTCGGCTAGATCGGCCTCGGCCTCGCCTAACTTGACACTGATGGGCAACAGCAAAGGCTGGCTGGCAATGCCGCCCGACTGCTGCTGGCGCTTGAGCTTCTCATAGGTCACCCGCTCATGCGCCGCGTGTGTGTCCACCAAGATCAAGCTAGTGGGTGTTTCGGCGAGGATGTAGACATTATGCAAATGGGCGATGGCATAGCCCAGCGGAGGATGGTCCGATTCCCTAGGCTGCGCCACCGCCTGCACCGCGCTGCCGCCAGTGGCCGGGGTGTAAAGATCGTTGAGGGCTTGCAGGGTTTCCTTGATTTGGAAAGGCAGGGAAACTTGCCTGCGTGGCGGCGCGAAGGAAGCTGCCGTGCGCGGGGTAAACACGGGGCTAGCACCGTCCGCACTAGGTGCTGAGGGTAACTGCGCCGGTTCATCCAGTGGCTGGGCGGCAGCGCCGGGACGATCATCGGCAATGGCCCGGTGCAAGGCGCGGAACAGAAAATCATGCACCAGACGGCTGTCGCGAAAACGGACTTCCAGCTTCGCCGGATGGGCGTTGACATCAACCATTGCGGGATCAAGGTCCAGATACAGCACATACACCGGTTGCCGTCCGTGATATAAGACATCTTGGTAGGCTTGGCGAACAGCGTGGGTCACCAACTTGTCCCTTACCAGCCTGCCATTGACGTAAAAAAACTGCATATCAGCCTGACTGCGCGAGAACGTGGGCAAACCAACCCACCCGGATAGCCTAAGGCCGGAAGATTCAAAATCCACCGCCAAAGCGTTCTCCAAAAATGCCTCGCCGCACAGCAAGGCAACCCGCCCTTCGCGTTCTGCTTGGGATATGGCAGGACGGAGGCTGAGGATATCCTTTTGGTTATGGCGCAGCAGGAAACCTGTTTCAAATCGGCTTAACGCCATACGTTTCAGCAGTGTTTCGATATGGGAAAACTCGGTTTTTTCCGAGCGCAGAAATTTACGCCGGGCCGGCGTGTTGTAAAAAAGATCACGGATTTCGACACAGGTTCCGCAGGGATGGGAAGCCGGCTGGATTGCATAACCGCTTTCTGTGCCGTCGGCCAGAATGCGCCAAGCATAGTCCGAACCTTGAGTTCTGGAGGTGAGGCTAAGCCTTGCAACTGAACTAATGCTAGGCAGGGCCTCCCCCCGGAAACCCATGCTGGAAACCCGCTCCAAATCGTCCAGACTGGCAATTTTGCTGGTGGCATGGCGGGACAGGGCCAGCGGCAATTCTTCTTGCGTCATGCCAACCCCGTCATCACGGATGCGGATTAAGCGTAGCCCGCCCATTTCGATATCCACCTCGACCAGTCCGGCCTGGGCATCAAAAGCGTTTTCCACCAGTTCCTTGACCACTGACGCGGGGCGTTCAACTACCTCGCCGGCGGCGATTTGGTTGATCAGTTGTGGCGGGAGAAGGCGGATGATGGGCATAGTGGGCAAATCAGTGCAAAAGCCTATTATACAGCGTATTCAACATCAAAACGCTGTAAAGTAGGCTTCCAGATACTCCCGCCGAAAATCAAAAATCGCCTGCAACCGGGCACGGATAAACAAGAAATGGACTAGGCGGCCCAGACTAGCCCAAGGCATGACATAATGGACGATGTCCTCCATTTCGACACCGCCATCCACTTCGCGGAAGCGGTGCAAATGGTGCCAGAAGCGGAACGGGCCGATGCGCTGCTCGTCAACGAATTGGCGCAAACGCACCACATGCTTGATCTCTGTCACCCAACTCATCGGGATGCCGGCAAGCGCAGCGATACGGTAGGTGATGATCAAGCCAGAGTAGATTTCATCGGGGACTTCCGAGGTGATGTGGAAACGCAGGAAGGCAGGGGTGATTTGTTCCAGATTGACCGGCGTGGAAAAGAACGGCCAAGCCTGCTCCAAGGTAATGGGCAGCACCTGCCTGCGGATTAGAGTATATATTTTCATTTTGGATAATTTGTTTAAACCGAACTCGGCCAGGGTTTTGAGTTCAAACCTATAGACTGGTTCCATTATTAGTGAGGCGAATATGAATCCATCCAATCTGACCGTGTTATTTGACGGAGGTTGCCCGCTGTGTAGCCGCGAAATCGACCATTATCGAAAATTAACGAGTTTGACCCCCATCCAATGGTTCGACATAACCCGCGACGAGGCGGTCTTACAGCAATTTGGCGTGAAACGGGAAGATGCCTTGGCAGAGTTTCATGTGCTTGACGCCCAAGGCCAAGTCCACAAGGGCGCGGACGGTTTTGTGCTGCTCTGGCAAGCATTGCCCTATTATCGCTGGCTGGCGGGCATTTCCAAAAACCTGCATCTGCTGCCGCTGATGCGGAAGTTATACACCTGTTTTGCCCGCTGGCATTACCGTAAGCGTTGCCAGGCGGGTGTTTGCGGCTGAGAATATGCAGGGGGCCATCCCTCAAAGAGATGTCACCCCTCTCGCTTCATGCCAACCCAACGCTTTAAACCCCATACATTAATCTCAGATGAACATCCCATCCCTGCGCTGTCTTTCACTAGCCTTACTTAACCAACTTCATCCAAACCGCCGGACTGTGGCCTTTTACCTAACCGCCCTAACATTGGCCTGCATCAGCAACCCGACATTGGCCGACGAGGTCGGCTGTGTCACCACGGCGTGGAAACTGCTCGGCGCCAACCATAAGATTTGCGTTGATGCCTTCGACGATCCGAAGATCGCGGGAGTTACTTGCCATATCAGCCAAGCACGCACCGGCGGCATTGCCGGCGGATTGGGACTGGCGGAAGACCCGTCGCAATTTTCCTTGGCCTGCCGGCAAACAGGGCCCATCACCTTGCCGGCGAAAATGCCTGCGAGTGAAACCGTGTTTTCCGAAGGCACCTCGCTATTTTTCAAATCGACCAACATCACCCGACTGTGGGACCAGAAACATAATACGCTGGTCTACCTCGCCATCAGCCGCAAAATCATTGAGGGCGCCCCAGCCAATAGCATTTCCACCGTTCCTGTCATGCCTTGGAGAGTGCAGTAAAATGAAAGCGCTTACCCGCCGTTTCTGGAAGGAGTGGATGGGCCACATTCTGCAACCTAGGGTTGCCGAGGCGGAACTTCACACCAGACTAAACGAAGTCCGGCAGCACCTGCCGACGCCGGTATTCTGGATGCTGGGCAAGGCGCAAAGCGGCAAGACCTCAATCATTCGCGCTTTAACCGGATCATCCCCCACCGATATTGGCAATGGTTTCCTGCCTTGCACCCGTTCCGCCGGATTTAAAGACTTTCCCGATACCCAGTCCGCGTTCATCCGTTTTCTGGACACCCGGGGGCTTGCAGAGTCCGGCTATAATCCAACGGATGACATGCGCTGGTGCGAACAGCAGTCCCATTTACTGATAGCCGTCGTCAAGGCGATGGACCATCAGCAAGACAGCGTGGTCAAAGCAGTGCGCGAAATTCACCAACAACACCCTGAATGGCCGGTGATTGTGGCACAGACCTCGCTTCACGAAGGGTATATTGACAATCAGATGGAACATATACTGCCCTATCCTTACGGGAACATTCCATTCGCTGCCGGTGTGCCATCTGACCTGGCCCGCTCCCTGCTCAAACAACGCGAATTGTTCGCGGGTTTGGGCGCTCACTTCGTGGCATTGGATTTTACCCTGCCCGAGGATGGTTACGAACCCATGTTTTACGGGATTGAAAACCTATGGGTGGCGATTGAGGACAGCTTCCCCATGAGTCTCCTCGCCTTGTTCAAGCAATGCGAACAGCACCGCCTGCTCAATGATGACTATGCCCGCAAGGCGCACCCCCATATCGTCAGTTTTGCCATTGCCGCAGGCTTGGCTGAAACCATCCCAATTCCAGCGGCGAGCCTGGCAACAGCGGCCGCAATCCAGGCCAAGCTATTTCACAGCATCGCTTCAATTTACGGCCTGTCTTTGACACCGAAAAGCGTTGCCGAAGTCAGTAGCGCGGTGGGCATCGGTGTATTGGCGGGCATGGGTGGCAGGGAGTTGGCCAAACTGGTCCCCGGTTACGGTCAAACCGTGGCACTGGGGATTGCCGGCCTGTACACCACCGCCGTGACTTACGCGCTAGGCCAGGTGTTCTGCCTGTATTTTGCTGGCACTCTGCGTGGACATGCCTTTTCGGCCAAGGCCTTGCATGAACTTTACCAAGAAGAATTCAAACGAGGGCGCAAGCTGCTTGCCGCTCCTGTAGAGCGGGCAGATGCCTGATATGCGGATGCCAAATCCTTGGGTGATGCTGTTTGCCTTGGCCATGCTTCCCTGGCTATTGCTTGCCGGTTTGGGCGCTTTTTGGCTATGGCAACAAGGTCAACTCCTCCCCTGCCTTTGGCTCGCTACGGCCTTTTATGGTTTGCTCTGGATAGTGTTGCTTTGGTTTAGAAAGAGGCAGACTCCAACTTTCTCCGAACTTCCATCTTTCCAACCCGGCCCACTCGCCTCGCCCGCCGCCGAGGCAGCCTGGGCCAAGGTTGAGAAAATCGCCAACACACTGGACAGAGAGGAATACTCATTGGGATGTCCGGACAAACTGCTACCCTTGGCACGCCGCATCATCGTCGAGGTGGCTAAGCGTTTCAACCCGACAGCCGAAGCCGCTGAACTGGATGTGCCCCTGCCCAGCATTCTGCTGATCATTGAGCGGGTCAGCCGCGACATCCGCGAAATGTTAAGCGAACAGGTACCCGGCAGCCACCTGATTTCGGTTCAGGACGGATTGATACTATTAGACTGGAAAAAAAACTTGGAAAAACTGGGCATCATTGGGGCAGCGGGACGGCTGCTGGTCAGTCCGGCCTTAGGGCTAGCCTACGAACTGCGCATGGTTTTTTTTAACCGCGTCACCCGCTACTCGCTGGCGGAACTCGAACGATGGCTACTGCATACCTTGGTAAGAAAATTGGGATATTATGCCATTTTGCTTTACAGCGGCGAATTAGGGAATGGTGTCTATGCGGGGAAACGCAGTTCTGCATCGGCTAGAGACATGGAAAACGCCAAACGACTGGAGGAGTCCCGCTTTAACGAACCTCTGCGCATACTCGTGGCAGGCCAAACCAAGTCGGGCAAATCAAGTCTCATCAATGCGCTGTTTGGCGAGTTACGCGCCCCTGCCGATGCGTTGCCCTCGACTAATGCCCTAGTGCCTTATATGCTAGAGCCAGGAGGCGAATTCCTTGGCATAGTTTTAGACAGCCCCGGTTATGGGGAGCATATTTCCTGGGTGGAGGACAATCGCACAGAATTGCACAAGATAGACCTAGTCTTACTGGCATGTTCTGCCACCCATGCCGGACGTGCCGCAGACTCAGTTTTTTTGCAAACCTTACGCACACAGTATGGGAAGACGCCAGACCGCATCCCTCCACCGATTATTGTTGCCCTTACCCATATCGACCGGTTGCGCCCTGTGCGCGAATGGAAGCCACCTTATAACATCGACCACGCTTCAGGCATCAAGGAAAGGCAAATTCGATCCTGCATGGAGGAAATCGCTAGGACCCTGGCAATTCCATTGGAACAGGTGCAGGCGGTGTGCCTGAAACCGAATGAGGAATGGAACATCGAAGCCGTCTGGTCCATCATCGCGGCCCAACTCCCGCTGGCCCGACGGGCACAATATCTACGCTGCTTGAAAGACCGGCGGGCAAGGGAAAAATGGGAAATGACTTTGCGCCAGATGGGCAAAGCCGGTCGCTTGATCGTAGGCGGTATTTTCAAATCGCTGGCGCTGAAGTGATGTTCAGAAATGGCAACACAGGAAGTTAAGCCGTCCATGGTTCGACCCTTAGACAAGCTCAGGACTCACCATGAACGGCTTCATTTAACTGCATTGGGGCCGAAGGGTGGATGCTAACCCAGGCCGGACAATATCCAATTATTGAGTATTGGAATCATCAAGAATGCCGAAAGCAGTACCATTCAAGAAAGTATCGCCCGGAATGCCTGCTTCCAAGAAGCTTGTGAAAGTCAAGGCACTCGCCCCGTTATAGTTCCCACTATAATTCTCAAACCAAGTTTGGATAATGGATTTAACCCCGGTAGTGACTCCCGGGTCCAACTGAGATAATGTATTCACCGTTGTGGCCCAAGCCGCACTTGGCAATATGGCGATCAACTTGTAGGTATACTCCCCTACAATATTATCGAACAATTCAATCGCGCCGATCAGCTTGACCTGTGTTATTGAACCCCGTAGCAGCGGACCACCAATGACTACAATCTCAAGCGGCGCCGGATTCGCGTTGCCAATGACCGTTCTTGGAACGATAGCATAATTGCCCATCACCCCTAGGTAATTGATGACAACGGGCGTGACCGGCTTTTTTTGACCGTGCTTTAAAACGGTCGGCGTAGTGGTTGGAACGGGTACTACCGACAGAACGCCAGTATTCATATTGACTTGCCACTCGACATTGGTGCCGGCGGGCATTTTGACCACCGCATTCACCAAACCATTCGGCGTAACAGCAGGAACTATATTGTAAAAATTGATCCAGCTATTGATGGCCTGGCAATTGCGGGTGAATTGCAAGCCTGCCGGCAGAGCCTCCTTGCATGTGACATCGTAGTCCGCCCAAACGGAGCTTGAAAAAAAACCCATCATCAGAGAAATAAAAATAAGTAGGCGTTTCATGACACATTACTCCTGTGGCACAGGTTACTAAATTCTTGGGGTTCGCCTTTTCCAAAAATTGCTTTATGGTTTAGTACGCCCCCAACCATTTATGAACACTAAGCGTGCCAGCCGATATATTCCCTAACCTTAACCCCAATTCTAATTCAAGCTACCGATGCGTAATGGGCGATGCAATGTATTCGGCACAAGAATTATTTTTGCAATATTAATCATTATTATATAGCCACACATGGGCTTCACCTTAAACTTGCCCGAAAATGATAAACTTTCCGCGCATCTCAAAGACAGTTCATTGGGCCATTCCCGGCACTTGGAAAGTTGCGGTTAGCGACAGGCCAGATCGATTAAATGTGTGCTTAAGTCATTAAAATAAAATATAATTATTGTTCTTGTGCCAATTGTTGTCGCTCTACCACGACAGCCAAATCCTTTCACTGTTGTTCTACCACGACATGACTACACTATGAATCTTAGCCTGTATGAAACGCGTGTGCTTGGTTGTTTGATCGAAAAAGCCATTTCCACACCTGATCAATATCC
This sequence comes from uncultured Methylococcaceae bacterium, assembly GCA_903934875.1. GTDB lineage: Bacteria > Pseudomonadota > Gammaproteobacteria > Methylococcales > Methylococcaceae > Methylumidiphilus. Next base: position 39,326 of record CAIZPP010000309.1, on the reverse strand, counting down.
ACTCTCGCTGAATGCGTTGGTCAATGCTTGCAACCAGAAAAGCAATCGCGACCCGGTTTTGGAATTGAAGGAGGCTGCCGTGCAGGATACGGTTGACGGCCTGATCAAAAAGTTCCTGGTCAGTAAGGCTTCGGGCTATGGCTCCCGCGTCACAAAATACCAGCACCGTTTCTGCAACACTGAATTTGGTGAATTAAAACTTTCAGAAAGAGCATTAGGCATCGTTTGCGAGTTGTTTCTGCGCGGACCCCAAACCGCCGGGGAATTGCGAACCCGCACGGAACGACTGTGTAAGTTTTCCGATGTCGCCGAGGTTGAGGCCGAACTCGAGAGCCTAATGGCCAGGGACGAACCCTTGGTGATGAAACTCCCCCGTGAACCGGGCAAGCGCGAGTCCCGTTTTGTCCACCTGTTCAGCGGAATCCCCCAAACACATACCCTATCGGCGCAGGAAGGCGAAGAATCCGCTGCGACAGACTCCGACCGGGCGAGAATCGATGCGTTGGAAAGGCAAGTTCAGGAACTGCAACAGGGCCTTGAAGAACTCCGACAACAAATACAGCATTTTCAACATCAAAGAGTTACTTGATAGTGGGTATGTAAGCGCAGGCTATTCGGTTAAACTGAAGGGTTAATGGAATGTCTGTTTTAGGTATATGTTTAAGATGAAAACGCTGTATGTCCGAAGCACAAAAACCAATACCCAAACAAGGCACCTATCTAGGCTTCGACTATGGCGACAAGCATATCGGCGTAGCCGTAGGGCAAGGGCTGACCTTTACTGCGAGCGGCCTTGAAATGATTCCAACACTGGGCAAACAAGCCCGGTGGGACGCAATTACCCGGCTGGTCGAGGCTTGGCAGCCTTGCGGTTTCGTGGTTGGCCTTGCCTATCGGGAAGACGGGGGCGAAAACCCCATCACTGCGCAAATTTTGAAATTCTGCAAGCAACTGGAAGGGCGTTACCGCTTGCCGGTTTATACTATGGACGAGACTCTATCCACCTTTGAATCCAAGAGTCTGTTTTATCAGAGTCGGGCCAAGCGCTCTGCAAACATCGGCGCGGCGCGGGATATCCTGGCCGCCCAGTTAATCTTGCAGACTTGGCTGGAACATATTGCACACCAGGAAAGGCAAAAACATGGTTGACTTCCAACTAAGCGTTGAAAAAATGCTGGATCGGCTACAGGCCGGGCTAGTCGCAGAAATCACCCGGCGTGAACTGCGCGATCCTTTGATGATCGGCATTCACACCGGCGGCGGCTGGATCGCCGAGAAGCTCCACCGCAGGCTGGGTTTGCATGAGCCTTTGGGCTTGCTGAACATTTCGTTTTACCGCGACGACTTTTCGCAGATCGGCATCCATCCTAGGGTATTGCCGAGCAATCTGCCATTTCGTGTGGAGGGGCGCGACATTATCCTGATCGACGATGTGCTGTATACCGGCAGGACTATACGCGCCGCTTTGAACGAAATTTTCGATTATGGCCGTCCGGCGCAAATCGTTTTGGGCGTTTTAATAGAAAGAGACGGCAGGCAAATCCCCGTCCAGGCCGATTGCATAGGCGGCAGGATAGACTTGGGGCCGGATGAAAAAATCAAATTGTCAGGCCCAGACCCCTTGGCCTTAAGCATTCATTGCTCTTGATTCTAATAGTAGGAATGACGTGAACAAATCCATTCAATTCGACGCGACTGGGAAGTTGCGCCATTTCCTGACCATAGACGGATTGAGCCGCGAGTTACTGGTGCGCATCATGGATGTCGCCGAGTCCTTCAGCAGCGTGATCGATCAGCAGGTCAAGAAAGTGCCGTTGTTACGCGGCAAGACCATCGTCAACCTGTTTTTTGAAAACAGTACCCGTACCCGCAACACCTTCGAACTGGCGGCGAAGCGCTTATCGGCCGATGTGCTCAACGTCAACATTGCCACCTCGGCCACCTCCAAGGGCGAGAGCCTGTTGGACACCATCCGCAACATCGAGGCCATGCATGTGGACATGTTTGTCGTGCGCCACGAGGCCAGCGGGGCGGCCCACTTCATCGCCCGCCATGTCGCGCCCCATATCAGCGTCGTCAATGCGGGCGACGGCAGCCACTCCCACCCTACCCAGGCGATGCTGGACATGTTTACCATACGCCAGTGCAAGGGCGATTTTTCCAAGCTCAAAGTGGCCATTGTCGGCGACATCCTGCATTCGCGGGTTGCCCGTTCGGAAATACTCGCTTTGAATCTCCTAGGCACGGCGGAGGTGCGCATCGTTGCGCCGAAAACGCTATTGCCGGCCGATGCCGAAGGCTTGGGGGTTAAGGTTTTCCACGATTTGGACCAAGGTTTGGCCGATGTGGACGTGGTCATCATGCTGCGCTTGCAAAAAGAGCGCATGAGCGGGGCGTTCTTGCCCAGCGAACATGAGTATTTCACCTACTTCGGCTTGACCGGGGAACGGCTGGCCAAGGCAAACCCTAAGGCCATCGTCATGCATCCGGGGCCGATCAACCGTGGCGTGGAAATCGACTCGCGGGTGGCGGACGGCCCACAATCGGTTATTTTGCAACAAGTGAGCAATGGCATTGCCGTGCGCATGGCAGTAATGTCCATGGTGCTGGGCGGCAATGGTGCGGCAACAGGGGGAGTGGCATGAGCGGCAAGAATATAGTCATTCGGGGCGGGCGGGTCATCGACCCGGCCAATGGAATGGATGCCTTCGCGTCTGTGTGCATAGCCGACGGCAAAATCGTCGCAGTCGGTGATTTGCCCAGCGGATTTGCCGCCGATCAAGAACTTGATGCCGGGGGGCAGATGGTGATCCCCGGCCTGGTCGATTTATGCGCGCGGCTGCGCGAACCCGGCCAAGAACACAAGGCCACCATCGCCAGCGAAACAGCGGCGGCAGCGGCGGCAGGCGTGACGACTTTGTGCTGCCCCCCCGACACCCGCCGCGTCGTTGACACGCCTGCGGTGGTTAATTTGCTAAGGGAGCGGGCCGATCTGGTCGGCAAGGCACGGGTCATCCCCATAGGCGCACTGACGCGGGGCTTGCAAGGCAAGGAACTCAGTTCCATGATGTCATTAAAGAAAGCGGGTTGTTTTGCCGTCAGCAATGCCTATGCCCCGATGGAAAACCTATTGGTGCTGCGGCGGGCCTTGGAATATGCGGCAAACTGCGGCTTGCTGGTGACTATCCGCCCGGAAGAGCCTGCGCTGCGCAACCGGGGCTGTGTCCACGACGGTGCGGTCGGTAGCCGCCTAGGGCTGCCAGTCATTCCTTATGCAGTGGAAACTGTCGCCGTGGCGCAGACCCTAGTGCTGGCCGAGCAGACTGGGGCAAAAGTCCACTTCGGCCAATTGAGTTGCGCCCGTGCGGTGGCGATGGTCGCCGAAGCCCAAAGCCGGGGCGTGGCGGTCAGCGCCGATGTTGCCATACACCAATTGCATTTAACCGAATCCGCGGTCGATGGCTACGATGCCAACGCCCATGTCAACCCGCCGTTCCGCTTGCCGGCTGACCGCGATGCCCTGCGCGAAGGTTTGGCGACCGGTGTCTTGCAAGCCATCTGCTCCGACCACCAGCCCCACGACCCTAACGCCAAGTTGGACGCCTTCCCCGCCACCGAAGCCGGCATCGCCGCGCTGGAAACCCTGCTGCCGCTTGCCTACCAATTAATCGAAGCCGGGGTTTTTGACCTGTCCTGCGGCATCGCCCGGCTGACCTGCGGCCCGGCCGCTATCATGGGGTTGGACTCTGGCACGCTGAGTGTCGGCGCAAATGCGGATATTGCCCTGTTTGATCCCGAGCTGGAATGGACTGCATCTGGAGCTGACTGGCTGAGCCGGGGTGTCAACACACCTTTTTACGGGGCCACTTTCAAAGGCCGCGTCACCCAGACGCTGCTGGGCGGGCGGGTGGTGCATAGTTTGTGAATGGCAATGCCTAATCAGCCCGGTTCTGACCGACTCGGTTTTTAAAACCGAGTCGGTCTTGGCGCTAGAGGGTCACCCTAAGATAAAAAAAACCGCCCCGAAAGGCGGTTTAAGCGGACGATGGGAACCGATGGCTTAAGCTTGCAAACCATTGGCAGCCTTGCGCCGCGAAAATCCAAAAACACCTGCCAGAGCCGGCGCTACGAAAAAAAGCGCAGCGGGGAGGGGAGTTGGAGTAACAGACACTTTGTCGATGAAATTGCCATAGCTGAGAGCACCCGTCTGATAGGGTACTGAGCTAAAGCCCGCGGTATCATTGCCCTGTGCTGTAACCGTATAGGAGTAGTAAGTCCACGCACTAGTGCTAGGTGCTTGAAGAGCCGCTTGAATGACATTCCCGTCCCACAACACATTCATTGTATTGGCACCGCCGTCACTACGGCCAGCATAAGCAAATGAAAAAGTGTACTTGTCACCTGCAACAGTTGCCAATGCGGTGGTGTGGACATATGAAGGTAAATTGCCATTCAACTCCATATATTGATTGCCGTCCGCAGCAGTGATGTAGCCCAAAGCAGTGGTTTGAATCTCAATCGTGGATTCGGTAGCGTTGACCCAGCCTGGGACACTGGCTTCGGGTGCCCAATGGCTAGAGCTAGTAACCACTGGGGTTTCAAAACTCCCATTCGTAACCAAATTAGCCGCATTAGCAAACGTTGCTGAACTAGCAAGAACAATGGAAAAAACGACTGAAGAAAGCTTCATCGCGTATAACTCCTGAGTAACAATTGTAAAAATCCCCAATTTTCGTTAACATGCGGAAAAGAGGAGAATATTGCGGCCTTTCCCACTCGCGTCAGTTGCAATGAGCATAGTTCATTGAGCATCCATTTCAACATCAGCGCACAATATGAATACATTGTATACCAATTTTCTTTAATTATGCAAAAGAACTTTAGAACACTTTCGCTTGCTAATTTTACATTAATATATTGAAAGATTCATTTTCTGGTTTTTTTACCACAGTATAAATACTACTATAAAAAGTATAAGAAATAGGCCATTCATCCTTCTCCTCATGGGTTAATGTGTTTGGCTTTCTGAATCGGCGCGGACAGTTCTTTAACCAGTTCTTTGGCATGATCCACACCGACAAAGCTCCCCTGCTTCTCTGCAAGGGATAACGCACGCTCCAGTTGCGTTTTTGCAGCCGCATTATCGGTTGCCAGGTGATAGGCCACGCCAAGATGGTAGCGGAAAATGGCCACTCCCGGAACATCGGCGACTACGCGTTTCATTACCGGGAGAGCCTTGTTGTAGTCCCCTGACTTCAGGGTGACCCAGGCATAGGTGTCCAAGAGGTTTGGATTGGACGACGAGGCATAGCGCTCCACCAATTTGACGGCTTGTTGCAGGCTTTCCTTGTCTGTGCGGTAGTCCGCCAACAGCGAGGCGAGATTATTAACCACTACATCGTATTTGGGCACCTTTTCCAGGATGCTACGGTACATGCCGATAGCCGCATCAACATCGTTCACGCGCTCATAACTCTGCGCCAAATCGACCATCAGCGGGATGTTGTCCGGCAACTCGGCCAATCCTTTGTGATAAACTTCCACGGCCTCATTGGTTCTTTTCTGCGCCAAGTATACCTTCGCCAGGGTTTGATAACCCAGCACTGATTTCGGATTGACGCGTAGCGCAGTTTGCAACACCTTAACCGCGTCGTCCCATTTCTTTTCCGATCCGTAAACGGAAGCCAAAGTGTCATAGGCTACGTCGATGGTTGGATTTTTTTCGATAAACGATTTCAGGAAGGCGACCGACTGGGCCTGTTTCCCCGCTACGGCATAAGCTTTCGCAAGATCGTGGATTGCCTCGGCAAAGTCTGGCCTCACCTCTAGCGCTTGCTGGAATTTTTTGATGGCCTCGACGTAATTCCCCTGGCTGGCAAAAATTTCTCCACTCACAAAATGGCCAACCGCCGAACCATTGGGTTGCTGTCCCAACTCAAGCGCCAATGCCTGCGCCCCATTCCAGTCCTTTTTCAGCATCCGTGCCTGAACCAACATTTGCAAGACGGCAACATCTTCTGGGTTGGTTTTGCGCACAGCCGCGAGGACTTCCTCGGCACGTTCGAATTCCTTGTCATTGATCATTTTGCCTGCCACTGCAAGCGCGGCCGCCCGGTTGCCGGGGTTTATTCCAAGCGCTTTCCGGTAATGGTTCTGCGCGACCTCAGTAACCCCTTTTTGCTGATACGCCTGCGCAAGCAACACCAAAGCCTCATCCAGTTGGGGGTTGTCCGAGACAACGATCTGCAAGTCAGAGATGGCGGCGTCCGTTTCATGCCTGTCCAAGCGAATGGCAGCCTGCATCATCAACGCCCCGGTGTTTTTCCCGTCCCCGGACAATATCTTCTGAAGTATCGATTCGGCTGTTTTAATGTCATGCTGTAACACGGCGATTTTAGCCAATTGTACCCTGGCAGCCATGCCGTCCTTGCCAAGCTTATCCATGTCAATGATATGATTCAGTACTGTTTGGGCATCGGAATATTGCTTTTTGCTGAAATAATACGCGGCAAGACCTTGTTGAAGCTTGATTTCCTTTGGATTTTCCTCAGCAAACCGCTTTAATTCCTTAAACGCATCCGCTTCATCGCGTTTGGCGAGAAATTCGACCAGCGCCAATTTGGCGTTAAGCTCAGTGGGGTATTGGTCTACCAGGCTCCGCAACACCCCTATGGCTTGCTCTTGCCGCCCTATTTTCGCCAATAGTCCAACTAAGCCATAGTTCAATTCATTCTTGCCAGGATTGTTTGCAATCAGCTTGTTATAGTCGTTGATTGCGGCATCATAATCCTTGCTTTCCGTTTCAACACGAATTTTCTGCAATTGCAAGTTGATGTCTTGAGGGTAGGCCTCAATGCCACGCTGCAGGACTGACAAGGCATCCGCATACTGGCCATCGGCCAAATACAAGGAAGCCAACAGCATGATGGCATCAAAGTTCGTCGGTTCTTTCTCCAGCGCCTGCTTAACCCGCTCTATGCCTTCAGCCTTCTTACCCTGGGCGAAAAGAACGGCGCCCTCCAACATGGAGGCCCCGGCAGCATCCGGCTTGAGTTGCTTGATCAACACAATCTCTTCAGAGACTTTGTCAAACTGATGTACGGCTAGGTATAATTGACCCAATTTCAAATGTGCATCAACAAGCTTAGGGTCAAGTCTCGCCGCATCGGACATATTGCTAAACACGCCTTTCCAATTCTGGCTTTTCTCATCTAGTAGACCCATATTGTAATAAGCCTCGGCCAGCCTAGGATTGAGTTGCAAGGCATTTTTGAATTGAATACGAGCCTGTTCAGCCAAGCCTTGTTGCATAAGTGCCTTGCCATCTTTGATATACCGCAGTGCCTGCTCTTCTTTTGGCGTACACGCGGCCACTAAGGCAATTAGAGTTATGCCCCCAAGAAAATGCAGTGCAATCCGTTTGTTATTTAACATTATTATACCTATGGTTAAAATTTGTCGTTGTTTAGATACAGCGTTTGGCCTTGGTCATCGTTCAGCCCAACGCGGCTTGGCGGGAGAACCCGCTTGTGAAGTGCGGCGACTCGTCGCCGCCTTTCGTGCCAAGCGGCGACGAGTCGCCGCACTCCAAAAAGCGCAAACTGCTAGCCCTAGCAATTGGGTTGAACGATGACCAAGGCCCAGCGTTTTAATATCGAACAGTTACTTGTTACAGCCTTGTAGGGTGCGCATCGCGCACCATCAACGGATACTCACAATGCCGCCGACCTTGATTATTGGGACACTATCGCTGATGCTTCAAACTCCGTCGAATTAACCGGCATAAGCGTAAGCTGTGGGAAGCCATGTAGGGTGCGCATCACGCACCATCAACGGAAACTGACAATGCCGCCGGCCTTGATTATTGGGACACTATCGCTGATGCTGCAAACTGCGTCGAATTAACCGACATCGCAAACGGTGCGCAATGCGCACCCTACGATGGCTTTGCAAAATAATATAACTTAACAAGTAATTATCCGATATTAAAAACGCTGTATGACCATGCGCACTAAACTAAAACCCCTTCCGCGCAGCGCGGGCACGGTCGTCGTGCTCGACTTTGAAACCACCGGGCTGTCTCCAGAACAAGGGGAGCGGGCCATCGAAATCGGCGCGGTGCTGCTGGAAGAGGGGCGGATCATTGACCGCTTCCAAAGCCTGATGAACCCAGGAATACGCATCAACTCATTCATCGAGGGTTACACCGGCATCTCCAATGCGATGGTGCGCAAAGCGCCCTCTTGTGCGGAGGTGATGGCCGAATTCGCCCTGTTCGTCCAAGGGCATAATCTAGTGGCCCACAATGCGTCCTTCGACGAAAAGTTCCTGGATGCCGAACTCAGGCGCATACGCTGTGAACGGCAAGGCGTATTTGCCTGTTCGATGCTGATCTCGCGCCGGATTTACCCCGCCGCGCCCAACCACCAACTGGGCACTCTGGTAAAATACAAGAAACTGAAGACGGATGGCGTCTTCCACCGGGCCTTGGCGGATGCGGAGATGACTGCGCATTTATGGCTTGCCCTGCTGCAAGACATTCAAAGCCGTTATCAAATCAACGATGTCCCGTTTCCCGTCATGCACAAATTGGCCCGCACGGCGAAGGCATCCGTGGACGCCTTGCTTGCGCGCCATAGCCAAAGATTCGTTTTGGAGTGTCAAGGCTCGCCTTGACAGGCAAAGCGAGCTTTGCCACTCCAATGTGAAAAATCAGTTATTAAGATAAAAACGCTATAAGCTTGCCATGCGCGTATTGGCGATGAGGTCATGCCAGCAACGCTGGTCACGGTCCAGGAAAGCCCACAGGAAACCCAGCCCGAACAATCCCAAGGCTAGCACTCCAAACCACTTGGCAGCCTCGGGCCAAAGACTGGCCCCCAACTTGAAAATGCCCAAACACAGCAAGGCGGGAATAAAGCGCAAGGCGGACTGTTGCCATGACACAGCCCCGCCGTCTGCGGAAGTGAGGCGTATCTTCCATGCCCGCATACCCAAAGTCTGCCCCCCACGGGTCCAGAACCAGGCAAAGAAAACCAATACCACCGTTAACAAATAGGCCGCATAGCCCAGATCACCCGCCTGGAATGGCCTGCCGCCGCGAAACGGCATCAGGATGCCTGTGGCGAAGAAAAGAATGCCCAGTAACAGCAGCCCGTCATAAATCAAAGCACCTAGGCGGCGGAACAAGCCTGCGGGTGATGCCCTCTCCGGGCCCTCTCCCAAAGGGAGAGGGTTTGTTAACTGCAACGGCATGGACGGTGAAGGGTCCCTAGCGATTATTTAGCAGACTGGGTATCGTTGAGCTTCACCCCGAAGAACATTGACAAATAAACCAGCCCAAACACCAACACGATGCTGATAATAATCGGGAAACGGATCAACGGCGTGAACAGCAACAGGGAGAAATCCATCACGAACAGGCTGCTCAGCAGGGGGTAAGACATGAAGATGTCTTTGTCGAATTTCAAATTTAACACGGGTTCTCTCCTCCAAAGTTTTTTTATCGGGAATTTGGGCCGTGTGGCTGCTTGCAAACAACCGCGGCCTATTCCCTGTTTTTTGATTAGGGTGTGTAAGATGCTTTGCAACCGGCCTGCCTTGCCAAGAATCATCCCAGCGCAACTGCCTGGAGATTTGGGTAAAACCGATTTGCGCTTGAATGTTAGCATAAACTTGGGCTTTCCGTGCATTCCTGCGATTCGTTCCCTCCCCTTCGTGGTATCCTAAGCAGTCGCATTCTCCGCCACCTGAACCACAGAAAACATTAAATGGTTGAATCCGATTACCTACCCGATGATGGCTACGATCCACCTTACTTCGAGGATCGTCAACTCGCGTCCATGAAAATCCCCCCTTATTCCGTCCAAGCCGAGCAATCGGTCTTGGGGGGGCTGATGCTGGACAATGAGACTTGGGACAAAGTGGCCGACCGCCTGGGTGAAGATGACTTCTACCGCCGCGACCACCGGTTGATTTTCCGCGCCATCAGCATGTTGGCAGAAAAGCAACAGCCGTTCGATGTGGTCACCTTGGCTGAGGTATTGGAAAATAATAATTGGCTGGCGGAGGCCGGCGGCCTGGCTTACCTAGGTTCCATGGCCAAAGACACACCCAGTGCAGCCAATATTGTCGCTTACGCCGACATTGTGCGGGAACGTTCGGTGTTGCGCCAACTGATACACGCCGCCTCGGAGGTCGCCGACGCGGCTTACAATCCCAAGGGGCGTGAATTGGGCAACCTGGTGGAGGAGGCGGAGCAGAAAATATTCCAGATCGCCGACCAAAGGCGGCGCACCGGCAGCGGCTTCAGGGCGATCAGAAGTCTGCTGGCCGGGGCGGTGGACCGTATCGAAGAGCTGTTCCAGAAACGCGGCCACATCACCGGCATGAGTACCGGCTTCACCGATTTGGACGACATGACTTCGGGTTTGCAGCGCGGTGATTTGATCATCGTGGCGGGCAGGCCGTCGATGGGCAAAACCACTTTCGCGATGAACATTGCCGAGAACGTGGCCGCAGACCCAAGAGTTGAGGCTAAGGTGCCGGTGGCGGTATTCAGCATGGAAATGCCCGGCGAGCAACTGGCCATGCGCATGATGTCCTCGCTAGGCCGCATCGACCAGCACCGGGTACGCACCGGCCAGTTGGAAGATGAGGAATGGCATAGGGTAACCGGAGCCATTAGTATGCTCGCGGATACCAAGTTATTCATCGACGACACCCCGGCATTGACACCGACCGAGGTGCGCGCCCGTTGTCGGCGCTTGGCCCGCGAATACGGCCAGTTGGGCTTGGTGGTGATAGACTATTTGCAGCTCATGCAATCCTCGGGCAACGCCGAAAACCGCGTCAATGAGATTTCTGAAATCTCCCGCTCCCTGAAGGCTTTGGCCAAGGAAATGAACGTGCCGGTGATCGCCCTGTCGCAACTTAACCGCAACTTGGAGCAACGCACCAACAAACGGCCCATGCCTTCGGATTTGCGGGAATCTGGTGCCATTGAGCAGGATGCAGACATTATCATTTTCATCTACCGCGATGAAGTCTACAACCCGGAAAGCCCGGACAAGGGCAAGGCCGAGATTATCATCGCCAAACAGCGCAACGGCCCCATAGGCATGGTGACGCTGACGTTCTCGGGCCAATACACCCGCTTTGATAATTTCATCTCCGACCCCTATGCCGAAGATTACCGTCCTTCGGATCATAATTTTTTGGAGAACAGGACGGGGGGGGGAAGCTCCCAAATCCCGGCATATTTTGAAGAAACCATCAAAACCGTTTTGCGCGACAAATAATTTGCGACACATGCCACCCGCTGCCCACGCCCTGCTCGACATGGAGGCTTTGGCCCACAATCTGGCCATTCTCCGCGTACGCGCGCCCCATTCAAAAGTCATGGCAGTCATCAAAGCCAATGCCTACGGGCACGGTGCCGTCCCGGTCGCCCGCGCACTGCCGGGCGCCGATGCCTTTGCCGTTGCCCGCGTTGATGAGGGCGTGACCCTGCGCGATGCGGGCATACGCCAACGCATCGCCGTGTTGCAGGGCTTTATCAGCCGTGAGGAACTGGCGCTGCACTCCCGCTATGATTTGGAGCCTGTGGTCCATTCCGCCATGCAGGTGGGCCTGCTGGAAGCCGCCGCTTTGGACGCGCCGGTTACGGTCTGGCTGAAACTGGACAGCGGCATGCACCGCTTAGGTTTTGGCAGCGAAGAGTTCGAAGCCAGCCACCGCAGGCTTAGTTTGTGCCATTCGGTCCGCCAACCCCCGTTTCTGATGACGCATCTGGCCAATGCCGACGAACTGGAAGGCACCGACACCGAACGCCAGCTCGACCTGTTTGACCGCCAAGTGGCTGGCTTGCAAAGAGAGCGCAGCATTGCCAATTCGGCAGGACTGTTAGCTTGGCAAAACGCATTGACGGAATGGGTGCGGCCCGGCATTGCCCTATACGGCGTGTCCCCCTTCCCCAACCGGACGGCGGCGGACGACGGACTCAAACCAGTCATGACTTTACGCACAAGGCTGATCGCCATAAAACAGCTTAACGCCGGGGATGCCGTCGGCTACGGCGGGGATTGGGTGTGTCGGCACAATACTGTCATGGGGGTGGCCGCCATTGGCTATGGTGACGGCTACCCACGCCATGCCCGCTCAGGCACACCGGTGCTTGTCAACGGACAGAAAGTCCCCTTGATTGGCAGGGTGTCCATGGATATGATTACGGTTGACCTGACCGAGTGCGGCAAAGCGAAAATTGGCGATGCCGTGACATTATGGGGCGAAGGCTTGCCGGTCGAGGAAATCGCCCGCCACGCGGATACCATTCCCTATGTCTTGCTTTGCAATGTGACACCCAGGGTCAAACGGGTGACTAAGGCCAGGGGCTAAGGCTAAGCAAGGGGTCATTAATTTTTCGACAACTAGAAAATAAAACTTTACCGTTCGTCCTGAGCCTGTCGAAGGATGGACGGTCAAGCCATTCATGGTTCGACAGGCTCACCACGAACGGCTTAACTTAATGGCAGTGGGGCTAGGGCTGCTGGCTCATATGGGCCTCATTTCCGCCATCGCGTGGTTATCCATTCGATGCCTTCACGGACATTCAGATCCCGTGTAGTCGCCCCGGAGCGGAGAAAGAACTTCGGCGAGCCGTCTGTATCGACATAGACGGGCCGGGGAGCCGGAGAAACAATGATGCGGCAAATGTCACGGGCCGCAACACTGTGGAAAACGACTTGGACGAAAGGCACGATATCGCCGCCTAATTTGGTCGCAACCGCTGCGACGATGGCTTGCTCAAATCCGTCGCGGTTTTTTTTCCTCAGGGTTTGGTAATCATTTTCCAGGCCGACTATTGCACAGTTGTCATCCACGCCGATGAGCAAGGTTCCGCCAGTGGCGTTCAAGAATCCCGCCAAGGTTTTCAGCACAGGTGTTTCTAGGGATTTATTGGCCCGGTTCTCCTTGTAATCCCAACGCAACGATGACTTGAACTCCAACTCATGGCTCTCGCCTTGGGCGATCAGGGCTTCGACATCCTTTGCAAGTTCGGCGGTCAGTCTCGTAATGCGCCGGTTTCGGTCATTGATCCCGATATAGAATATTGCTGAAAACAAGCCGATAATTGCACCCGCAGCGGCATAAAAGGCACTCTTGGCGGGTTTTCTGCCATGCAGGCTGGCGGCAAGCTCGGACATTACATAGTGGCTTGCCGAATCGGCCTGAACCTCATGTTCATGGAAGGCGACAAAATCATTGATTGGCCGCAGGACGAACAAGCCCATTAATACCCCGGCCAATAGCGCGAAAGGCCAGATGGAGAGCATAGTTTTAAATAATATTTTCACTGTATTGGCGCCTGAAGTTTTCGAAACACCAATCTTCCCGCAACAACAAACCGTGGCTTTCCTCATTGATAACATAGGTTTCCGCCGCCCATCCGACTCCAGCAGCGGTGCTGATTGCCACCGTCTCGCGATGGTAAAAGGCATCCTCGTAGGCATCAAGGCGGTCTAAGGCCAAACCGTCAATTTCCCAATAGACTAGCCCTGTGACCGAAGCGCCAGGCTCTGGAAAAATGCCGGGAAAGCTTTGGCCCCGTATGCGATAGCGGGCAAAGCCACCCAAAATGGCCATTCGGGAAGCAAAGCTCCGTCCGGTCACGGCTAGCATCACTTCGGGCAATAACAAAGTCCCGTAGGCGAAAAAATTGAGCATGTGTACAATCTCATCTACAGCATTTTAATATCAAAGAGTTACTTGATAGCTAGTGTGTTGTGCTCGTTATACGATTAAATGGAAGGAATACTGAATATCCTTTTTTAGTTTTATGTTAAAGATGAAAACGCTGTATGTCCATACTGAAGATAATACCAAAATCAATGAAAGTGGGTTTGCCCGAATCACTCAATTCACTGGGGACAATGCTTGCCATTGCATTTGCCTATTGGTTCTCCGCCACTTTAGGGCAAATGCTTAGTTCGCCACCGGTTTATGCCACAGCGGTCTGGCCACCGTCGGGAATCGCATTGGGTTCCGCGCTAATTTGGGGCAGGCGGTCTTTACCGGGAATTGCCCTAGGCGCCTATCTGGCCAATGGTCAGTTATTTTTACAGCATCCTATTTCATTGGCCCAAGTTCTGGTTCCTGCTGGAATAGCCTTGGGCGCTCTATTGCAAGCCGCTAGCGTTGCTTATCTGATACGCCGCTTAGCCGGCTATCCCTCGCTGTTGAATGATCCCGCCCCGATGGGAAGGTTTCTGCTATTGGCGGGCCCCTTGGGCTGTTGCATCAGCACATCCTTTGGCAACTGCGTGCTGCTCCTGGCTGGCGACACAACACTGGCGGGACTGCCGGTTAACTGGCTTACTTGGTGGGTAGGCGACACCATGGGTGCGTTAATTTTCACACCGCTGCTCCTGATAGCTTTCGGCAAGCCCCGCGAGGTCTGGTCCCCGCGATGGCTTACCGTCGCCTTGCCCTTGGTAATCTGCTTTGTCTTGGCAACCACTATCTTCGTCCGGGTCCGGGCCGTGGACAATCAACGCGAACACCTAGAATTCATTAATTTGGCGGATGCCGCAACTAATTCGATTGAATCCAGCCTACAGGATTTCACCGTCGTCATTTCGGCGATGAAAGGAATCTACGTCGCATCGCAAGAGGTAAGCTGTGCTGAGATAAAATCCTTCGCTGAAATCCTGTCGGGGCACAAGCTTGCATTTCAGGCCTTGGAGTGGGCAAAGCTGGTCAGTAGGGCCGAACGGGAACCGTTCGAGAGTGGACATTCGCTTTGTGACAGCAGCGCATCCATCATTACCGAAAGGGATGCCCAAGGTAAAATGGTACCTGCTGGCGACCGCGACAGCTACCTGCCTGTGGTTTTTATTGATCCTATCGTCGCCAACCGGCTTGCATTGGGGTTCGATTTGTATTCCGAGCGCTTACGCAGGGAAACCATCCAACAGGCACGGGACAGCGGAGAACTTAGCGTTACCCCGCCCATTATTCTGGTGCAAGAACCAGCCAATAAATTTAGCGTGTTAATGGCAGAACCAGTCTACCGGCAAAGCACTCATACACAATCCCTAGAGGGCAGGCGGAGGAGTTTTGCCGGTATCACTCTCGGCGTATTGCGGATCGAAGACTTGATCAACACCGCCTTGGGAAAATTGGCTGGACAGCGGGCCTTGTTTCAATTGCGATTGGAAGATATAAGCACCCAAGAAAAAGGCGAATTGCTCTATGTTGAAAGTGATTTTGCAGCAAACAGCCCGCTGTTCCAGCAACGTCGTATCAAGATCGGCGGTCGGGTTTGGCAATTGTCGGTTTCGGGTAACGAAAGGGATTTCGGCCACGGCTGGTTCACTTGGTATGTTTTGGCGGGAGGCATGTTATTCAGCGGACTGCTAGGTGGATTCCTACTGCTGCTGACAGGCAAGACCATGAATATGG
The DNA here is from genome assembly GCA_903934875.1 of uncultured Methylococcaceae bacterium. Taxonomy (GTDB): domain Bacteria; phylum Pseudomonadota; class Gammaproteobacteria; order Methylococcales; family Methylococcaceae; genus Methylumidiphilus. The sequence goes on along the minus strand of CAIZPP010000309.1, from coordinate 23,864 downwards.
AAGCGCTAATCGCCAAGCGGACCATTGATTTGGCCAACAGCAACCGCTCATACCAAGACTTGCTGGCCGCCGCATCCGGGATATCTATTGTTGCGACCGATCCTGCGGGGGTGATTACGCTGTTCAATCGTGGCGCAGAGCGTATGTTGGGTTTTGCGGCCAATGATTTGGTGGGTAAGAAAACACCGGCGCTTTTCCATACACCGGGCGAGGTGGAAGCGCGGGGGCGCGAGTTGAGCGAGACGCTGGGCTTTCCCGTCACGGGTTTCAAGGTGTTCACCGCCATTCCCGATATCTGCGGCCAAGAAGTGCGCGAATGGACTTACGTCTGCAAGGATGGCTTATCCATCTGGGTCTCTTTGGTCGTCACCCAAATCAAATCGGCGGAGGGGGAAACGATAGGCTATTTGGGCATCGCCGAGAACATAACCGAGCGCAAAGCAGCCGAGCAGGCTTTGCAAAAGGCCAAACTGGCTGCGGACAAAGCCAACCAGGCAAAAAGCGAATTTCTGGCCAATATGAGCCATGAGATCCGCACACCGATGAACGGGGTCCTAGGCATGGTCGAACTTTTGCGCGGCACTCCGTTGAATTCCGAACAGGTGGAATTGGTGGACACCGTAAGCCATTCGGCCAATGCGCTGATGGAAATCATCAACGACATTTTGGACTTTTCCAAGATCGAAGCCGGCAAGTTCCACCTCGAAAGTGTTGACTTCAATTTGAGCGAGCTGTGCGAGAGTGTCTGTTCCTTATTGGCTGTCACGGCTCACTCCAAAGGATTGGAATTCAATTGTTTCATCCAACCCGACATGCACACCGAGGTGCGTGGCGATCCGACGCGGTTGCGGCAGGTCTTGGTCAATCTGGCGGGCAATGCCGTCAAGTTCACTCTGAAAGGGGAGGTTTCAGTAGACGCAAGACGCGAATACGAGGATGAGACGACTCTTTGCGTCCGTTTGAGTGTGCAGGACACCGGAATTGGCATGAAGGCTGAGGAGGTAAACCGCCTGTTCCTGCCTTTCGAACAAGCCGAGCAAGGCACAACGCGCCGTTTTGGCGGCACTGGTTTGGGTTTGTCAATATCCAAGAGCCTAGTTGAACTAATGGGCGGAGAGCTAGGAGTTGAAAGTGCGCCTGACATGGGCTCCACATTCTGGTTTACAGTGAAGCTGGAAAAAGCCGCGACAAAGCCACACCCAGAAACTTTTAAGCTTGCCGGACATCGTGTGCTAGTTGCGGACGACAACAAAACCAATCTTATCATTCTGGGAAGCTTTCTAAAAAGCTGGGGGGTTGAAGTGTCAACTTCCGATGACGGAAGACAGGCTTTGGACATGCTCAAAACCGCTTGTGTACAGGAAAAACCCTTTGACTTGGTCATACTGGACCAAGTCATGCCTGAACTGGGCGGACAAGAGGTGATCAGCGCCATCGCTGACACACCGGGAATGGATAAAACGCCATATATATTATTAAGCTCTGCGGGTGCCGCCGCAGAGCCTAGAGAGGATAAGTCCCATAGCATAGTTTCTCTGTGCAAGCCGGTGCGGCAATCGCAACTTTTCGATGCTTTGGCATCCTTGCTGGTCGCCGGGCCGAGTAAACTACCAGCCGGGGAAACCTCAAACCAGCCCGCCCTGCCACAATTCACAGGCAAGCGTTTACTCTTGGTTGAAGACAATGTGGTCAACCAGCGCGTTGCGCTGAAAATGCTCAAACGCTTTGGGTTGACAGCCCGGTTGGCAAATGACGGTGCGGAGGCGTTGCGGGAACTGATTCAAAACGAGTTCGACCTAGTTTTTATGGACTGCCAAATTCCTATCATGGATGGATATTCGGTGACAAGGTCGCACAGGGAAAGAGAACAGAGTTTGGGTTTGCCGCGGACGCCCATAGTCGCGTTGACAGCCAATGCCATCCAAGGCGATTATGATAAGAGTCTGGCCGCCGGCATGGATGGACATTTGACCAAACCACTGTCGCTCAAGAGTCTGGAGCAAACCCTTGCGCATTGGCTGTCCAAGCCCGAAGACACAATCAAACAACCAACTACCGAAGAATTGGAGGTTAACATGTCGGAACCCTTGTGGGATAGCCAGGCCGCCTTGCAAGCGGCCTGCGGAGATGTAGAATTACTCGAAGAATTGAAGGCCTTGTTCATCACCGAGGCGGGCAAGCTGGTTGCGTCATTCGGCACGGCGGATGCGCCCCAACCCGCCTCAGCGATTGCCACGGCGGCACATAGCTTGAAAGGCATGTCCGCCCATTTCCATGCCAGCTCGATCGTGGAGCTTTCCGCAGAGGTGGAAAGAAAAGGCAAAGCGGGTGACATTGATTCAACCGACCCGTTGGTATTGCGCCTTTCCTATGAGGTTGAGCGTCTGATACATGCCCTCGGCAATGGCCAATGACTAGTGTGTGGGCTGGCCTATAGGGCGCTGCGGTAGTAAAGCAACATTAAACTCCCTCTCCCTCCGGGAGAGGGTTGGGGTGAGGGCAAACCGAATGTAGCTTTACTACCGCAGTCATCTATAACTCATAGGGCCAGAAAATATCCACCGGCAGCTTGTCGGATTTGCCGGTCAGTTCTGCGCCTCCGGTTTCGCGGAGAATGGCGTAGATTTTGGCTACTGACTGCTTTTCCTCCCCGCCCCAGCGCTGCACCAGTCCGGCACAATATTCCTGGCGTAGCGCTGCTTGCAATTTCGGGTCATTTTCCAGAGTCAACGGCGCAACCTTGCTCCAAGCGGCATCATCATGGCATAGCCCAAAGCGGGCTTCGGCGGATGCCTTTATGAAAGCATCGAGTGCGGCTCCGTTGGCGGCAGCCCAGGATTGCTTGAAGACAAACCCAAGATTGGGCAAAGGCACAGCGACGCCTAGGCCCTGCAACACTTCCCGTCCGTCCAGCACACGGCGGTACCCCCCGGATTCCAGTTTGGCGGCGTAATGCCAGAAATTCAACAAAGCGTCGAGCTTGCCCGCCGCCAATTCCTGGTTGAGCAAGGGGGGGGCGGCAAACACGGGTTCGGAGGCTTTTTCCAAGTCCAATCCGGCCTGTTTTTTAGCGTAAGCCTTCAGCAGAATCCAATTTTTGTCCAATGGCCCGCCGGCCACGCCGATCTTTTTGCCCTTGAGGTCCGCCACTGTGCGGATGGCTGAGTCAGCGGGGGCCATCAAGGCACCGGCTTGGGTGGAATAAGGAATGAAGCGGTAATCCGCCCCCGACTGGTTCTGGCTGGCAACCCAAATCCAATCGGTGGCAATCAAGTCCAAACCATCCGCTTTAAGGCCGATTTTGCCGGCGTCGGGCCCTGCCAGCTTTTGCACGTCCAGCACCAAGCCATATTTTTTGTCTAAGCCCTCGTTACGGATGGCTTCCAATTCCCAATTGACGGTGCCAAAGGCTAGGACACCGATTTTTAATGTGCCTACGGGCGGGGCTGCGTTGGCCAGCAGCGAGGACAAGGTAGCAACAGCGAGGAACAGCATTCGGAACATTTTTTTCTCCAGGTCAACTTTTTTGTAGTCGGTCGAAACCCGTGCATAGCCGTATTTCATAGCCTCATTTTCAGACAAATTTATTAGACGCGCAAGGCGAATCGGGAGGTCGTTGAATTGTAAGCGTTCACTCTCCCCTGGGAACGTGGGCGTCTCGCCCGCTGAAATGGCGGCTAAGATGGCCGCGCTCCCAGCAAAAGGCAAGGGGGTGTGAACGCATACGTTGAATGTATACCGGGAGTGCAAGGCCTGCCTTGCCTTTAGATGGCCTAGCAAGGCAGGCCTTGCACTCCCGCATCCCTTTTAATCGCACCTCTGCAAACCATATTTTTTTTCTGATTCCCATTTCCATGTTATAGTATTAGGCATTCTTGAAGAGCGTGAAGGTGTCTCGGTCGCTGAAATGTCGGCTAGGATGGCCGCGCTCCCAGCAAAAGCCAAGGGGAGTGAACGCTTTCGTTATAATTAAAGTCTAATAGCATTATTCAATACATTCGCCAATGTCGTGAGAGACCTCCAATTTTGGCACACAACCGCCTAACTAAAGGCCAAGCTGGTGCTTGGCGTTCCTATTGGGAGCGCCAAGTCCCAGCTTGGCGAAGGTATTGACTATTAGCAATGATATTAAATTTCCGAATCAGCTAACCCCTTTTGCAAAGAGGGCAGGTAAATAATGTCTGGATATCGCCTTAGCTTGTGTTGGCACCAACTTTCATAATGCTCATGGAAGCACCCCCCATCGCCCAAAACAATCGCAACAAGCAATGGCTTGAATTACCAGCAGTTTTTAACTATACGCATATTCCTATCCGGACAGTAGTCGCCGGTTTTAACATCGGAGTTTTATCTATGCAAACCGAATTGGCCAACGATTCCAAACTTTCCAGAGACTTAACGACAACCCGCAAACGGACCATCACACGTCGGGGTGTTTTATGGCTGGGCCAAACCTGCAATCTGCGCTGCCATTTCTGTTATTTTCTAGATCGTATCGAAAATACCGCCCACCCCGAACATGCGTTCATGAGTTTGGAAAAGTCCAAGCAGATATGTTCGACGCTGGTGGAGCACTATGGAAACAATGCGATAGATATTCAGGGAGGGGAGCCTACTTTGTACAAGCATATTTACGCCTTGGTGCGCCACTGCCGTGAAATAGGTCTGCTTCCTACCTTGATTACCAACGCTGTACCCCTATTCAAACGTGAAAACGTGCATAAGCTAAAAGAGGCCGGGATTAGGGATTTTCTTGTCAGCATTCAGGGCATTGGAGATACTTACGACAAAATCGTCGGTGTAGCCGGTTCCTTTGTAAAACAGATGCAGGGACTGGACAATATCATTGCAGAGGGTATTCCATTTCGCATCAATTGCGTACTTTCCAAACCCGTCCTGCCGCAACTTAGTGAAGTGGCTGATTTGGCTATTCAAAAGGGAGCGCGGGTTGTCAATTTCCTTGCCTTTAATCCTTTCGAGGATCAGCAATTGAGTGGCAAGCGCAGCACCGTGAACGTGCCGCGTTATTCCGAGGTGGCCATTGTGCTGGATGAAGCCATCGACAAGTTGGAAGCCGCAGGCATCGAAGTGAATGTGCGCTATTTCCCCATTTGCATGGTTGCCCCGCGCCATTACAAGAACATATACAACTTCCAGCAACTGCCTTTCGACATCCATGAATGGGATTATGCATCTTGGTCATGGACTGGGATGCAATCCCAACGCATGGGGTTCGGCCCGGTTTCTCCCTTGCTGGATATCGCTGCTTCCACCTATCACCCCGCCCACTACCCCGGCCCCCTCAAGCATGTGGCCAATGGTGTGCGCCAGCTAGTCCATAAATACCCCAACTTACGGGAGAGTGCGGCAAAATTGCACCGGGCTTACAGCCGAATCATCAACCCAGTCTCGACCGCAAGGGACAAGGAAGCGCTTTACCGTGCCAATGGACAAATGCGCGCATCCGCCCACTGCCGTTACCGTTACGCAGAAGCATGCAAACGTTGTCCGGCGCGCACCATTTGCGACGGTTTTCATGGCGACTACGCGGAGATTTTCGGGTTGGACGAGGTCAGGCCGATTGAAAACCAGTCCAAAATTGACGACCCGAAATACTTCATTCAGGGACAGGATAAAGTCGTCGAGCCTGAGGATTACTCGTGGGCGACCTAAGCCATCCCCACGATAGCCAGGAAGCTTTAGGCTTGCCATCATTGGCGACAGGAGGCAGTGCCGCCATCCTGCCTTGGGTAACCGTGGTGGTAACCGTCTACAACTATGAACGCTACATTACAAAATGCCTGGATAGCATAGCCACCCAAGATTATCCCCGCTTTCAATGCATCATTGTCGATGATGTTTCCACCGATAATTCTGCGGTCCGGATCAAGTCTTTCATTGAAGACCGTGGACTCGCAGATAGGTTTCGGCTGGTTTGCCATGAGACAAACCAAGGGCAATTGGGGGCTTTTCGCACCGGGCTGGCACATGCCGCCGGGGAGTTTGTCGCATTTGTCGATGCAGACGACCTATGGCAAGCAGATTTCCTATCCCGCCATATTGAGGCGCACCTGAGTTTCCAACCGGTGGCCTTTACCAGTTCGGACCAGTACCAGATCAACGAAAACGACGAGTTGATCGCCGGACTACATACCGACCATAAAGCCCAAGGTGATTTCGTCATCGTCAAACCGTTCCAAATCTATACCAATTGGTGGGTGTGGGGTACCACCAGCACTATGGTATTCCGCAGGGCTGTGTTAGAGGTTATCATGCCCCTGAACACTGCGCCTTTCCGCCGTTGCGCAGACAACTATATCTGTCACTTCGCCCATCTGTTGGGTAGTTCTCTGCTGATCCCGAAGAGGCTTGGCTTTTATCGCCGCCATGGGGAGAACCTGTTCAGTGGCAACCGCATCATCGGTGGCAACATCCAACCTACGGGGAACATGGCCTTCCATCCTAGCCACGAATCCGTCCGAACCACCGTGCGAGATGTGTTGCAGGCCAATCTGGCCCAGTTCCAAGGCTTGCTAGGCCGCACAGAGTTGGCTCGATCTCTTGCCATGACAATGACGCTACCGGAAACCTTTTTGCTAGTTTCCCAGTGGCTGGCGGGTAAGAAATGGAAAGGCGCCGACAGCAAACTCATCATGACCTTGCTGGTGCGCAATTTAGTTTACCGCGTTCGATGGCAAGCCTTCCGCTGGTTGTTGCTTAGATCAAGCCCAAAAATAACAGTTGAAAAGTACACTTCCCCGAGTAATGCTCAAAAGGCAAAACGCTAATTACAGCGTTTTCATGTTTAAAAACTTGCTAAAAATGGATTTTCAAACAATATTTGACCTAAGAAATATAATGGTAAGCACAGCGTACCCTACTTGGATACGTACTTTCATGGCAACCCGACCCGCAACTGTCCCCTAGTTTTTGACCATGTTTGTTTTGTCGCCAGGCTTGCAATTCAGCCACCTCTTTTATACAACTGAAAACTGGAGCTATTAAATGAAGTCACAAGGTCGGCCTCTCGGTATAAAAATAAAGCGACTACTGGTAAAAACACTTTATGAATCTAAGTTATTCACCAATGAAATTCAAAAATGCCCTATTTGTAATAGCAAGGGAGATTTTATTTATCGCAATGCCCTAACTGATTTGCATAAATGCACAAGCTGCAACCATGTTTACGCAATCAAAGTCCCGAATGATATCTTGCTCAGAATAATGTATTGTGGATTTTATTATTGGATGCAAGACCGTAACCATCAAGGAATAACAGAGCTACATCCTTCTGATCAGTGGAATACTTTTCTTTCATCTCGTTTGGAGATACTTAACAGAATGGGCGTTTTAGATACAGCTAATGTGAATGTATTTGAAATCGGTTGCTCAGAGGGAATGCTTCTAAAAGAAATTAGAGACAAATATAAAGCAAATGTGGCAGGTTGTGAGATTAACGCACAAATTGCGAATGCTGGCATCGGTGTTCTAGGTATTCCTATAATAAAAGGTTCTTTTGAATCCATTGAAATTAACCAGGATACCTATGATTTGATCATCTCGTATCACACTCTTGAACATATGGCATCTCCTTGTTCTGTACTCGACAAAATATGCTTTGCACTAAAAGCAACCGGGACAGTAGTAATTAATGTTCCATGTGATGAAGGGGAATTCGATAATCTCGATCATTTGCATACTTTTAGTTCAAAATCCCTTCGCTTTTTATTAGAAAAATACTTTTTTAATGTTGATATATTTGAAGGTATGTATGAAGATATTGAAGGTGCTAATTTGAAATCTTTATATGGCGTAGGCAGGGTATTGCATAATGCTCCCTAATCCCTACGAAATTCGGCAACGTGTAGGATGGTCAAAAGCCGCTAGGCCGTGCCCATTTTGATCGACGCGGTCTTGATGGGCACGGCCATACAAGATATAATTTAACCATTTGATATTGAAAACCCTGTAAGTTTCGATGCCTGTAAAATACTTTGGCAAAGGCCCATTACCTTGTCCTTATTAACTCGTAATATTCGCGCTTCAGTATTCGAGTATGCAGCAACGGCAGTTGGCCTCATCATCAATTTGCTGGTGATACGCCAACTAGGCGCAGTACAGTATGGCTTGTACACATACAGTCTAAGTGTATTTGCCGTACTGTCTTCTGTTCTTGGACTGGGGTGTTTCGACCAGGTTTTCTTAAGAGAGGCAGCAAGGGGGGGGGAAACTACCGCACTTGTTTGGGGTATGTTTTGGCAGCGTGGCATAGGAGTTCTGTTTGTATTGCTTGGCCTATTGGTTTACCACTTTGCCGTAGATGAGTATGACGGCGTATACTTAGGGCTCTTACTCCTTGCTTGGACCACAGGCGCAGTGTTTATCAAGGATACTTTTCGGATGCCGCTGGTTGCCGCACAAGAGATTGAGCGAGCTGTTTGGGTTAATTTGGGTATTTATGTCCTAGGCTGGGTGGCCCGCCTGATGGCACTATGGCTTAATGCGCCCATGCCGGTATTTATTGCCATTATAACCGGCGAAGGGATGGTGGGCGGGATAGTGTATTATTTCGCTTGGCGACATCGCCTTTCGGGGCAGGGAAGTATTTTGGTAAACCTGCGCAAAGCGCTTGAATTATCCTGCCGTTCCTGGCCATTGCTGGTCACGGCGGGTGCCTGCGTGGCATTCACGCGCCTAGACCAAATCATTTTGTTTCACTTGACTGACACCCGATCTACGGGTGTATACGGTTCGTTGGTCTGGATCATGGAAAGATTGTTTTTTCTGTCAGGTATCATCATGGGTAGCTTTTTCCCTTACCTTTCACATGCCCAAGCAAACGACCCGGCTTGGTATGAGCGTTCGGTGCGGGTCGGCTACAAGGTCATGGGGCTTACCTCTATACCGGTGGCTTTTGTGTGCAGTGTATACTCAACCGAGATACTTGGGCTTTTTCTTGGTCATGATTTTTCGGGTGGCGAATCTACCTTCGCCGTATTGATTTGGGCTTTGCCCTTCATCTTTTGGGGTGCGCTTAACCAGAGGCATCTGTTGATACACAATCTGCTGAAAACCGACATGGCGTTTGCCACTCTATCGGCTTTACTGAAAATAGGCATGAATTTGTTGTTAATCCCACGCTGGGGTTTAATAGGGGCTGCTGCCGCTTCTGTAGCCGGTTATAGCCTGTATTTCTTCCTTCAATTGTTTCTAGTTAATTTGCGGCGCAACAGCCAATACATCCTGTCTAGCCTGGCGCTGCCCCTAACCATCTGCACGGTAGCGGCGCTCGCCACTAACAGCTTGCCACTAGCCGGGTTACAGGCTATGCTTCTCTTTCTGGCCCAGTACGCTATTTTTGCATTGCTATGGTGTCTGTGTCCGATTTCGGAAGATTACGCAACCATTGGGAGGCAAATTTTACGGGCGGGTGGCTTTACCGTGCGGGGGGGGAAATGAAACTTTCGGCTACCAACTTAGGCGATTTCCAAGAAAGTTTACCCCCCTTTTGCAAAGGGGGGACTGGTAAGTTCATTTCTGGAATACACCTTAAACTGTCCCGCCTTTGGTCATCTAAAGAATCCATTATTAGCATAGTGGCAGAAATGTCTGAGATCATTGATCGGATTAAAAATCTTTAAAGTCTATTTCCGACCGCAAAATCATCGAGCTACCCATACATGGCCAACCTAGGCAATCCCCATGACCGCTTTTTCAAAGCCGTGTTCGGTCGCACCGAGGTTGCCGAAGACTTTTTGCTCAACCATTTGCCTGCCGATATCGCGGCACTGCTCCGACCTGGCAGTTTGCTTATCAGCAAAGATAGCTTCATCGACCATGATCTGAGGGAACACTACTCCGACCTGCTCTACGATATGGAGATGATCACGGGACAACAGGGCCATGTTTACTTCCTGTTTGAGCATAAAAGCCACCCCGAGCCATTGATCGCGCTGGATTTGCTGCGTTACATGGTCAACATTTGGGGGCAAGTACTCAAATCGGGCCACCGCCTGCCTTTGCCGGTCATCCTGCCCGTCGTGTTTTATCATGGTGTGCACCAGTGGCGTTTCGCCACCGATTTCGGCAGCCTGTTCAATCCCCCTGCCGAGTTGGTTAGCCACCTGCCTAATTTCCGCTATCTGCTGACCGACCTCAGCGCCCTTACCGACGAAGAACTGCGCGGCGGTGTCTTATTGCAGACTGCACTGTTGGTGATGAAGTACATCTACCGGAGCGAACTGTCAGAACGGTTATCGGGTATACTTAATCTACTGAAAGACCTGCCCAGACAGAGTAGCGGTTTGGACTATCTCCACACCGTCCTACGCTACCTGTCACAGGGCAGCAGCAGACTCGGTCGCAACGAATTGAACTTTGCGGTCCAACAAACTTTTGCACGAGGTGAAGCCATCATGTCCACCATAGCCGATGAATGGATACGCGAAGGGGAGCAAAAGGGTCTTTTACAGGGGATATCCCAAGGCATATCCCAAGGCATATCCCAAGGCATATCCCAAGGCATATCTCAGGGTGAGTTAGCGGTATTGAGACGCCAATTAACGCGCCGTTTTGGCCCGCTGCCCTTTTGGGTGGAAGCAAAGCTAAACCGAGCCGGACAGGCCCAACTGGAAACATGGGCCGATCATGTGTTAGATGCGCCGACGCTTGAAGAAGTATTTACGAACGCTGTAAATAACGAATCCACCCCATGACCCTCAAAGACTGCCGCATCATCGAACTGCCTAACTGATGTTACGCGCTTGCTTTCCCCCTTTGGAAAAGGGGAGTTAGGGGGGGTCTGAATCAAGACTGTTGAATTAAGCCCCTCTCCCTCCAGGAGAGGGGTTGAGTTGAGGGCTACAGGTTCACTAATTTCGGCGAATTAGTTGATATAGCAGGTTCTTTTGCCCTCACCCTGCTATCTCCTAAGGGGTGTGGGTACCTTAATTCAACAACATTGGGGTCTGAATGTGGGCCATGCGCTAAAGGCCTGCGAGCAATTTCTGGTTGCCATGTCTGGTTCTTGATTATTTGCTTTATTGTCAAGCCAAATTAATGCCATTGCCGCCAAGCACGGACTGAAGGTGATTGATGACCCCGGCAAGCGCATGGTGCGCACTATCGAGGATGCCGTGCAGTAGGGTTGGGCGATGCGGTGGGGTTTAGCTTTTATCCGGTCAAAAACCGATGGGGCCGCATTTAGGCAACAAGATTGATTTAGTCATAAAGGCAATTGAAACTTCTTTAGGTATATTCCAGAAATGAAACTCTCCTTAGTGATTGCCACCCGCAACCGAGCCGCATCCCTTTCCCAGTTTCTGCAACGCTTGGCTTCGATGCCTAGCCCCTGCGATTGGGAGATCGTCATCGCAGACAATGGCAGCAGTGACGATACCATAAAAATCCTAGACTTCTGGACTTCCAGACTGCCCTTGAAAACCGTCCATGTGCCCGTCCCAGGCAAAAGCAGGGCACTAAACGCCGCACTTGCTTTGGTCAGCGGGGATTTGATCCTGTTTACCGATGACGATGTGGAACCCAAGCCTGATTGGCTAATTCTCTGGCTTGATTGTGAAAACCGTTATCCAAACTCCCCTGTGTTTGGCGGACGGATCACGGTTGATGAAGCAAGTGCCCCTAGTTGGATCGTGTCATCTGTCAACTTGCAGGAAATGCTGCTCTCCCGGCATGACCTAGGGTGTAAAGACCAGTCCTATCCCTTCAACCGCTACCCTATAGGACCCAATATGGCGGTACGGCGTGATGCTTTAATCGCATCCGGCGCTCAATGGGCGGAAGATTTCGGCCCCGGAACACCGGTGCCATTAGGAGATGAGCGGGCTTTTCTGGGCCAGATCAGTAAGCCTGAAGACATGGACCGGGTATATCTTGCCGATGTGGCGGTCACCCATTCTTTGGAAGTGGGCCGCCTGAACCGTGTCAATTGTTGGAAACGTTGTTTTCTGGGCGGGCTGGCGGCGGGCCGGATTGACCGGTCCATGCCTGCAAGGCGAGTACCCGCCGGAGCGCCTGCAATGTCCCGCCTGCGTACCTGTCGCAGCCTTTCGGAACTTGTCGCCATGGTTTGTCGTGCTTCGGGGGTTTTGGCAGGTCGTTGGGGGTATTGGCGGCACTAGGCAAAGCGCGGGTTCGTCATCGAAAACCGCGCTGGAAAATGAGTCAACTTTGGGTGTCGTTTTACTTTTAGGAGATGTTATGAAAAAAATATTGGTTTCCGGCGGCAGTGGCTTTTTAGGTTCGCATCTGTGTGACCGCTTGGTTGCTAAAGGAGAGGATATTTTATGTGTGGACAATTTTTTCACCGGTTCAAAACGGAATATTACCCATTTGTTGGGCCAACCGAATTTCGAGTTGCTCCGCCATGACATCACTTTCCCTTTATATGTGGAAGTGGATCAGATTTTCAACCTAGCTTGCCCCGCCAGCCCAATCCATTATCAGTTAGACCCCGTACAGACTACGAAAACCAGTGTACATGGTGCGATCAACATGCTCGGTTTGGCCAAGCGGGTGAAGGCCAGAATCCTTCAGGCCTCCACTAGCGAGGTTTATGGCAATCCGGATGTACATCCTCAAATCGAAGAGTATTGGGGAAATGTGAACCCCATTGGTATCCGTGCGTGCTACGACGAAGGCAAACGATGTGCTGAAACCTTGTTTTTCGACTACCATCGCCAGCATAATCTGGAGATTAAAGTGATACGGATATTCAATACCTATGGTCCGCGTATGCACCCCAATGACGGGCGCGTAGTCAGTAATTTCATCGTCCAAGCCATCAAAGGCGAAGATATAAGCATTTATGGAGATGGACAGCAAACGCGCAGTTTTTGTTATGTGGATGATTTGATCGAGGCCATGCTGAGGATGATGGAATCCCCTGCCGAGTTCGTAGGCCCTGTCAATGTCGGGTGTCCAGTAGAATTCACCATGTTGGAGCTAGCTGAAAAAGTACTCAAGCTCACTGGCGGAACCTCAAAACTTATATTCAAGCCAATCCCCGCCGATGACCCTAGACAGCGGCAACCTAATATTGATCTAGCCAAGAAATGGCTGGGATGGGAGCCAAAGGTGAGCCTTGAAGACGGCCTAAGTGAAACCATCGCTTACTACCGTAAGCGGCTTGCTGAGTAAAGCTAAGTTGCGCATCCTCGTCCTAAGCAAACGACAATGTCTAGGCAAGGACTTGTTGAGTGACCGTTTCTGGCGTCTTTATGAGATACCTCAAATCTTGGCGCAGCGCGGCCACAAAGTAACTGGGCTTCTGCTCAGTTACCGTACCAAGGAAGAAGGTTCGTTTGTTTCTGTTGATGTTCCTAATATGCACTGGCAGTCGGTCAACGCGAGACTTCCGTACCTTCTGGGAATGTCTGGCTATTTCCGAACGCTCGAGGAAACTCTCGAAGCCTTCCACCCCGACATCGTCTGGGCAAGTTCTGATGTCTTACATGCCGTTTTCGCATGGATTTTTTGCCGTATGCGCGGAATTCCTTTCGTGGTCGATTTGTATGACAACTACGAGAGTTTCGGGCTGACCAAACTGCCCGGCATGACCAAGCTGTTACGCGCCGCCTGCCGTGCCGCCGACGGGCTGACCGTCGTCAGTCACCCGCTTGATGAGTTCATTGCCTCTAACTATGGGGTGACTGGGCCACGGCAGGTTATCAGGAATGCCGTGCCTAATACGCTTTTTTATCCTCGGAATAAGCATGAGGCAAGAGATATTTTCGGGCTACCCTCGAAAGCCCGGTTGATTGGAACCGCAGGTGCCATTACGCGTGGACGAGGCATAGAGGTTTTATTCCAAGCATTCCTGCGTCTTACGGAAAATGATCCCGACCTATGGCTGGTGCTTGCGGGTCCAAGGGACGAAACGCCAAAACGTTTCCCCCACCCTCGAATCATCGATTTAGGCCTGCTTGAGCCAGAGCGAGTGCCCTTGGTGATTAACGCTCTGGATGTCGCGGTGATATGCAATCTGGATTCAGACTTTGGCCGTTACTGCTTTCCACAAAAGTTTTACGAAATCGTCAGTTGTGGTGTTCCTTTGGTGGCGGCGGAGGTGGGGGAGTTGAAAACCCTCCTTTCAAGCTGGCCTGATTGCCTATACCCAGTCAATTCAGTAGACGGACTGGCCGATAAAATCCTCAGGCAATTGACTATCCCCGTAAGACCACAGGCCATTTTTGTGCCCACTTGGGCTGATGAAGCTGATAAATTGGAAAGGTTTTTCACAAACCTAATCAGCCCAAGCCCCAACGATGAAGGTCTAAATTAGAATTGCTGGTTGCGGCGACGGTCACTTTCTGCTATTAATATGCGATTTTTTTCCGAACGCCGGTTAGGAGATAGAGAAGTGTCCAGCCAAAAAGCAAGCGAAGCCCATAATACCCCTTTCACTTTCACACCTTACGCGATCAAAGAAGGTGAGGAATACATGAACGAGGATCAAGTTGAACATTTCCGCCGCATATTACAAAACTGGAAAAACGAACTCATGCGTGAGGTCGATAGAACCGTTCACCATATGCAGGATGAAGCAGCCAACTTTCCCGACCCGAATGACCGAGCCACGCAGGAATCCGAGTTTAGCCTCGAATTGCGCACACGCGACCGTGAACGCAAATTGATCAAGAAGATAGAAGAGTCCATGGAAAATTTAGAGCGGGGCGATTATGGATTCTGCGAAACCTGCGGGGTGGAGATAGGTCTGCGTCGCCTTGAGGCCCGACCGACCGCAACCCAATGCATCGATTGCAAAACATTGGATGAAATACGCGAGAAGCAGGTCGGCTAGGCCCGTTCCGCATTGCACTCCGAAGGAAGCTACTGCGGGCGCTTCGCGCCCACGCCGTCTGGCCCTTTGCACTTGGGTTCTATGTTCACCGCACTGGCAAGCTTTCTCCAAGCCAGGTCGAAACAGGGCCAATGGTTACTGCGCATAGACGACATCGACACTCCGCGCGTGGCGGCGGGGGCCACCGATGCAATCATGCGTGTGCTGGAACGGCACGGCCTGTACTGGGACCGGGCAGCCGTCACGCAAAGCAGCGGAACGGAGGCCTACAGGGATGCCTTGCAGCAATTGGATGCGGCGGGCTGGCTCTATCCCTGTTCTTGCTCCAGAAAAACCTTGGCGGCCCTGCCCCGGCCATATGCGGAATCGACAGCCTATCCGGGCACCTGCCGCAATGCCCGGCGCAGCCGCCGGCAAGCCCATGCCCTGCGCACACGAACGGGGGATGCCATCATCAACGCCCTAGACTTGCTGCAAGGACCGCAGCGCTGGGACATCGGACGCGAGCACGGCGATTTTATTGTGTTGCGACGGGACGGTGTCGTCAGCTACCATCTAGCCACGGTGGTCGACGACTGGCGGCTGGGAATTACCGAGGTGCTGCGGGGTTTTGACCTGCTGGAATCGACTCCCCTGCAAATACATCTACAGAGTTTGTTGGGGTTGGCTAGCCCAGGCTACCTGCACGTTCCGGTTATCGCGGACCGGCAGGGGGTCAAGCTAAGCAAGCAGAACCTTGCCGAAGCGGTGGATGAATTAAACCCATCGGCCACTTTATGCAAATTATTGGCTTTGCTTAAACAAGCGCCACCGAAAGAATTGCAAGAGGCCACAGCGGAGGAAATCCTTGCCTGGGCGGTGCCAAACTGGGACGTGTCCAAATTGGCGGGGACCACGGTAATCGGAACGGATTGAGTAAGCGCGCAATGCGCACCCTATGACGCCAAGAGTAAGGTGCGCAATGCGCACCCTACCAAATCACAATTTGGATCAGCCCAGCTTCTTCAACAAATCGGCCTTCTTCGACTCGAACTCCTCGGACGACAGTATCCCTTTAGTCATCAAGCCATGCAGCCTCTCCAAGGTCGCCATCACTTCCTCGGCGGATTCCTTCGCAGGGGCCTGAGTTTGCGGCGGCTGTATGCCGGGGCTCATGGACTGCGCGAAGACTTGCCCCAGGCTTATGCCTGCGCCGAACCCGGCACCCGCACCTGCCAGACCGCCCTCATTCTGCGCTGCCAACGGAATGCTGGAGGCAACTTGGTATTTGGTGTAGCGATCCATGTCCCCCAAGACATTCATACTGATGCGGGTATCCAATACTTTCTGCAACTCCTCCGGCAAAGAGACATTCTGCACCACTAAGGTGTCTAGAGCCAAACCGTAACCGTCAAAAACCGGCAACAGCTTGTTTTTCAATGCCGCGCCGAACTCCTCCTGATTGGCTGCCATATCAATAAACGACACACCGGATTCCGCAAACAAATCGGTCATCGAGCCAATCAGCGTACTGCGCAACTGCCCCTCCATTTCCTCAGCCGTAAAGTCCTCCCGGCTACCGCTGACATTGCGATAAAACTTTTTGGGATCAGCCAAATGGTAAGAATAGATGCCGAAGGCGCGTAGCCGGACGATGCCAAACTCTTTGTCGCGGATGGTGATTGGGTTGGGTGTCCCCCACTTGCGCTCCAACTGCTGGCGGGCACTGAAGAAGTAAATCTCGGATTTGAACGGCGAGGCAAACAGCTTGTCCCAATGCTTCAAATTGGTCAGCAACGGCATTGTTTCGGTGTCCAGCGTATACAGTCCGGCCTCGAACACATCGGCGACCTGGCCCTCGTCCACCAATAGCGCCATTTGCGATTCGCGCACGGTGAGTTTAGCGCCATTTTGAATTTCGAAGTCCCGCGTTGGATAGCGGTGGGCCAAGACCCCATCCCGCTCTTCCGTCCAGTGGATGACATCAATGAATTGTTTCTTTAGGAAGTCCATAAGAGCCATAGATTTCTCCGGTTGTTTTGGTGGAACGCAAAATCAATACCTTCGCCAAGCTGGTGCTTGGCGCTCCCAATGGGAACGCCAAGCACCAGCTTGGCCTAAATCAGCGGTTCTGCGCCAAAACTGGGGGTATCTCACGATATTGGCGAAGGCATTGAAAATTCATTAGGATTTTATACCCCGGCGTAAAAAATGTCCCGTGTCAAGCCGGACGATTTCTTCTTGTCGGCGCGGCGGGAGTCAGACATTCCCTGCCAGGATGGTGTTCATACCCGGCTTCCCCGTGCAAAAAGGAGGCAGGGTCTTCCAGAGGCTCCAGATGGGTGACGATGATAATTTCGCCTATGGCTTGCCGGATTTCATTTTCAATGCAATCCATCAAGTCATGCCCGGCTTTGACGGTCATACCGCCATGCACCAGCACATGCACGGTCATGAATCGGTCTGCCCCGGACTGGCGGGTGCGCAAATCATGGAATTCGACGCCCTGCCGTCGATAACGGTCAAGAATATCGTCAATGAGGGTGTTTTCATCCTCCGGCAAGGTGGCATCCAACAGACCTGCGGTGGATCGTCTCATCAGGGTAAACCCGGACCAGATGATGTTGAGGGCCACCATAAAACCGATGATGGGGTCCAATTGTTGCCAGCCAGTAACCCACACTGCAAGCAAGGCCAACAATACCCCCCCGGATGTCCACACGTCGGTCATCAAATGTTTGCCATCCGCCTCCAAGGTGATGGAACATTGTTGGCGCCCAACCCTCAGTAAAACCAGAGCCACAGCCAAATTGACCAGCGCCGCCAAGGTCGATATTCCCAACCCCAGGTCTAGGGATTGCAATAGCTGGGGATGGAGCAGCCGGTCATAGGCAGCCACGCCTATGCCTAAGGCGGCAAGCAGAATCAGCGCACCCTCCAACCCGCTGGAGAAATATTCAGCCTTGCCGTGCCCGAAATGATGTTGGTCGTCAGGAGGTTGCGCAGCCAGTGTCAACATAGCCAGGGCCATGACCGCCGCGACCAGATTCACCACTGACTCCATGGCATCGGACAGCAGGCCCACCGAACCCGTCAGCCACCATGCCCAAGTCTTTAAACCAATGGTGGCAACTGCGGCGGCAATGGACAGCCAAGCGTAGCGAGCCAGCGCAGACCGGGCCATTTTCGGCACACGCCTAACGGATTCCTGCTGGGATTTTGCCCGTACCTTCTGTTGCCAAGCAAAACCGATGCGGCACAAACCCTTTTCCAATTCAACCACCACGAAGAGCAGCAGGCCGAAAGCGAAAATACGCTCCCAAGCTTCGGTGCCAATGAAGGTGGTGCCGAACAAGGCCTGCATCGTAGGGGCATAGGTAAACGCCAACTGCAACCCCGCCAACAAGCCCGCGGCCATCCACACATATCGGTTGCCGGACAAACTGCGTGCCGATAGGGACGAGGCACGGATAAATCGGCTGTTGAACAAATAGAAGATTTCCCCCACAACCAAGGCATTCACCGCCGCCGTCCGTGCCGTGGCTACTGTCGAGCCCAAATGCTGTTCGTATAAGAACAGGCCCAACAGCCCCCCCACCAGCAACAGCGAAACGAAGAGGGTCCGCCAGAGGAAGAATCCGCTTAACAGTGCCTCTTCCGGGCAGCGGGGAGGCCGTTTCATCACCTCGTCTTCGGGCGGCTCGAAGGACAGCGATAATGACAAGGTAATGGCCGTAACCATGTTGACCCAGAGAATCTGCAACGGGGTGACCGGCAGGGGCAAGTCAAGTAAAATGCCCACCATGATCGCACCGGCTTGGCCGAAGCTGGTGGGCAGGATGAACATAACAGCCTTCTTTAGATTGTCGTGGATGGTGCGGCCTTCCTCCACCGCATGGACGATGGTGGCAAAATTGTCGTCGGCTAACACCATCACCGCCGCTTCTTTCGCCGCCTCCGTGCCCTTACCACCCATCGCCACACCCACATCGGCCCGCTTCAGGGCGGGGGCATCATTGACCCCGTCGCCAGTCATGGCAACAATCCCGCCCTTGGCTTGCAAGGCTTCGACTAGGCGCAGCTTGTGTTCGGGGCTGGCGCGGGCGAACACATCCGTTTCCCGTGCCGCCCCGGCCAGGGCGCGGTCGGACAATTTTTCAATCTCAGCACCCAATAGCGGCTGGCGCCCTTTGCCTATATCCAGTTGTGCGGCAACGGTGCTGGCGGTCACCCCATGGTCACCCGTAATCATTACGACGCGAATGCCGGCCTGGTGGCATCCGGCGACGGCGCGAACTGCCTCCTTGCGGGGCGGGTCGATCAGTCCACATAGCCCGAGCAAAACGAAGTCCCCGCCTAGGGATGCAAACTCAAGCCGCTCAATTCCCGCAGGAGCGGATTTTACTGCCAGCGCCAAGACCCGCATTCCCTGTTCCGCCATTTTCAGTATGTCGCGCTGCCATAAATCCCCATCCAGGGATTCGTCACCACCCTCCTTCCGTTGCCGCGAGCACATGCCGAGCACGGATTCGGGCGCGCCTTTGAGATAGATCAAAAGATGATCTTTCGCCGCCTGGTTAAGCGTGGCCATAAAGCGATGTTCGGACTCGAAGGGAATCGCATCCAGACGGGAAAAATCACCACGGACAAACGCTGCATCCAAACCGGCTTTGCCTCCAAAAGCCAACAAGGCTCCCTCGGTGGGGTCGCCACGCAACACGGCCTGCCCGTCCTTAATCGTCAATTCAGCGTCGTTACAGAGTACGCCAGCACGCGCCAATTCAAGTAAAACGGGGTGTTCGGCGGCAGTTGTCGGCCTTCCGTCTGCCTTGAAGCCTCCCTGCCTTGAGTAGCCCACACCTTCCACGGTAAAGTCCCAGCCCGCGACAGCCACTGCACGAACGGTCATTTCATTGCGGGTGAGTGTTCCTGTTTTGTCGGAACAAATGACCGACACCGACCCTAAGGTTTCCACTGCCGACAAGTTTCTTACGATGGCGTTGCGCCCCGCCATACGCTGGACACCTACGGCCAGAGTGATGGTGACAACGGCAGGCAAGCCCTCAGGAATGGCGGCCACGGCGATGCCGACCATCGCCATGAACATTTCCTCCGTGGGATATCCACGGATGACCACACCGAAGGCGAAGCTCACCGCCGCCAACAATGAAATTCCCACCGTCAGCCCATTGCCAAAATGTGCAAGTTGCCGTTGCAGCGGAGTGTCCAGCGTATCGACTTGGTTCAACAAGGCGTTAATATTGCCCAACTCGGTTTTAGAGCCAGTTGCCGCCACCACCCCCTCACCTTGTCCAGAAACGACAAATGTTCCGGAAAACACCATGCTCAGGCGATCGCCCGGCACAGTATCCTGTGCTGAGGGTATTACCGATTTATCGACCTGCTCGGACTCTCCGGTCAAGGCAGACTCGTCTACACGCAGGTTTTTCACCTCCAACAGGCGCAGGTCCGCCGGTACTTTGTCCCCCGCTTGCAGGAACACGATATCGCCTGGCACCAGTTCCTCAGCGGGGATGGAAATACGTCTGCCATCGCGCAACACCGTGGCGGAGAGAGGCAGCATGCCACGGATGGCATTCAGGGCATTTTCCGCCTTGCTTTCTTGGACGAAACCTATGATCGCATTAATCAGCACAACACCGAAAATCACTGCGGCGTCCAAAAGGTCGCCGGTGAGCATTGCGCCCACAGATGAAACCAGTAAAACGTAGATCAACACATTATTGAATTGGCCAAAAAAACGCAGCCAAGTGCAGGGACGCTGGGCTAGGGATAGCAAATTCCGCCCATAGCGGGCTAAACGGCGTTGCGCTTCACCCGCCGTCAATCCCACATCCCTGTCACCCTCCAAACCGCAAAGGGCAAGCTCAGCGGGCAGACTATGCCAGAGGCGCTCAGTCAGTAATCTATCTTCGCTCATTGCTTATACACTTAGTCAATAGGTAAGCGTTCCTCCCTGGGAACGCGGGTGTCTCGCCCGCTGAGGGCGGCCAAGATGGCCGCGCTCCCAGGAAAAGGCAAGGGGAGTGATCTGGTTGCAGCAGGTATCATTTCGCTCTTGGTCTTGCAGCCCATTAGGTTTATATTGTCGCTATCCGCCACCATAAAGGAAAGCCTAGCATGACAGCCTTAGATCCCTGCGTATTCACCATTTTCGGCTCGACCGGCCACCTGTCCCGCACCAAACTGTTGCCGTCGCTCTACCATCTGGAAGCGGAGAACAGGCTGCCCACAGGCATCGCCATCGTTTGCGTGGGCCGCAAGCCTTGGAATGACGAAACCTGGCGCGAGCAAGTTAGCCAGTGGCTAGAAGAACGCATTGGCAATAAGCTGGATGCAGCCTGCCTTGCCCGGTTTCTGGAGAAGATTTTTTATTTTCTTGGCGATATCGAGGATGCCGATACCTTCCGGCTGCTTAAGGAATACCTGGAAAAAAATCCATCGTTCCATTCCAACTACGTTTTCTACCTCTCCTTGCCACCGGCGGAATACAAAATGGTGGCCCACAGGCTGGCCCTCAACGGGCTGAACAAAGAAATCAACGGTTGGCGCAGGCTGGTCATTGAAAAGCCCTTTGGCTACGATCTGGAAGACGCCTACACCCTAGATCACAGTCTGCGCCGGAATTTCGGGGAACACCAGTTGTTCCGCATCGACCATTACCTAGGCAAGGAAACCGTGCAGAATGTGTTTGTGTTCCGCTTTGCCAACCTGCTGCTGGAGCCGTTGTGGAACAGAAACTACATCGACCATGTGCAGATTACGCATGGAGAGATTGCCGGCATTGAAAGCCGGGGTGAATTCTACGACGGAGCGGGGGCCTTGCGCGATATGATCCAGAGCCATCTGCTCCAACTCCTCACCTTGGTGGCCATGGAACCGCCGCCGAACTTGGACGCTGAATCCATCCGTGACGAAAAGGTAAAAGTACTCAAATCCATCCGCCCGATACCCAAGAACGCCGTCCATGCCCACGCCTTCCGCGCCCAGTATGGCCGGGGCAGGGTCGGCGACAACGATGTGCCGGGCTACCTTGACGAAAAGAGCATCCCCAAACAAAGCACCACGGAAACCTATGCGGCCCTCAAGCTGTATATCGACAACTGGCGCTGGCGCAATGTGCCGTTTTATTTGCGCACCGGCAAGCGCCTCGCGGAAAGCCACTCAATGATTAGCATCCGCTTCAGGCATCCGCCACAGCAATTGTTCCAAGAAACCCAAATCCAGGAAATTGCCCCCAACTGGCTGCTGCTGGGCATCCAACCCGAACAGTGTATCCGCGCCGAGTTACAGGTTCGCGAACCGGGCATCGGCATGAAAACCCGCACCACCCAATTGGATGCCAGCACCTGCAACACGGTCGGGGGCTACCAACTTGATGCTTACGAGGCTTTGCTGCTGGATGTGATCGAAGGCGACCACTCCCAATACCTGCGCTCCGATGAAGTCAACTGGGCTTGGCGCGTAGTCGACCCAATTTTAAAGGTTTGGGCGGTGGAGCGCGACTTTATCCCCACTTACCCTGCCGGTTCCTGGGGTCCGCAGGAGGCCAACCGCCTGTTCGATAAGGAAAGCCAGGCATGGAGGAACAGTTTGGCGAGTGAATAAATCCTGTTTCCCCGTTATGAGTTTTCGGGCAGGAAAGTCGGGCAACGGAAAAGAGGTTGCCCGACCGTGCTTTGGTGTGCGCCTAGCCCACCCTTGTGCAATTCTCAATGCTGTCCCGCCACAATTTCCAATTCCGCCAACATCTGCATTGCCAAATTGGCGCGGTCATAATGGCCGGCCGCACTCAGGCAGGCAGCCCGCAGTTTCTCGTATCCCGCACTATCCTGATGCAATTCGCGTAGGCGCTCGCAGAGCTGTTGTGCGTTCTCCGGTTCGAACACCAGGCCTACACCCTCCCGTTCGACAATTTCCGCCGATTCACCCGCCACGCCGAGTAAAACTGGTAGGCCCATACCCATGGACTCGAAAAGCTTGGATGGAATCACTGTTGTGAAGACTTCCGATTTTCGCAAATGAATGATGGATACATCCAACAACGACCAATAATCGACGACCTGATCTTTGGGTACGGAATCAATGAAAACAACATTATCCAAGCCCATCTGCCCGGCTTGCTCCAGCAGAGCCTGCTTGCGCGCACCGTTGCCTAGGAAGATGAAGCGGAATACTTCGCCGCCCGGTTGCTGGCGCAAATATTCGGCGGCTTGCAGTATCGTTTCCAGCCGGTGGGCCATGCCGTGGGTGCCGATATAGCCAACGACGAAGCGGCCCTCCAAACCGAGCGATCTGATAAGACCGACATTTTTCGGCTGCAACTGGAAGCGTGACGTATCCACCCCGTTGGTGATGACTTTGATTTTCTGCGGTTCGATCCCCGAATCCACCAGGATACGGCGGAACGAATGCGTCACGGAAATGATCAGCGATGCTTTTCGATAGAGAAACAGGGCCAGTTTTTTTAACGCCCGCACCCCCAAACCCTCCTCCATAGCGCCCACTGCCTGTATGGACTCCGGCCACAAGTCGCGCAATTCAAACACAAAGGGGACTTGCTTGAGCAGGCTCACGACATAAGCCGAGCAAACCGTAAAGAATTGAGGCGAGGTACCGATAACCACATCCACGTTCCAGACCGCCAAGCTTGCCAACGTTGCCGTCACCATGTAACTCTGGTAATCAAGGATGCGCTTACCGAATCCTTGGTTTGCTGTGATATACGACCATACCCGGATCACCCGGATGCCGTCCATGATTTCGCTTTGCCATAATTTGTTGCAATATCCGGGGTAGACTTCCCCTTTGGGAAAATTCGGCGCACAGGTGATTACAGTCACCCTATGCCCCGCCCTCACCCACTCGCGGCAATGCTCAAAAGTGCGGCTTGCCGGGGCGTTGACTTCAGGGGGAAAGTTGTCGGAAAGGAATAAAATATGCATTCTAGAACGTTTTCAACATCAATCGGTTACTTGATAAGGCTTATGGTTGTGCTAGTTACAGCGTTTTTAATATCGAATAGTTACTTGTTAAGTTATAT
>CAIZPP010000308.1 GCA_903934875.1 uncultured Methylococcaceae bacterium | reverse complement strand
ATATGAGTTCTAAAAAACACTTTCCTATCCTTGTTGTCGAACAAGATGTCGATGGTATTTTTGCTCGTTCCCAAGCTCCCGCTTGGGAACGGGGTTTTTGAAGCTCCTGCTTCCCGAAGAACGGCCAAGCAGGAGCTTGGGAACCAGCCAGACTTCTTTCGGGAAGTTGTTTTCGACCGAATCCTAAGCCGTAGTTCTGACAACGTCTTTTTTTTGTCCGAAAAAACGGTCCATTTGCCACTACATCGCTAGTAGTCCCGATTTGCATTTATGTACAGCGTTTTTTCTTAGCAAAGAAAAATAATAAAGGACGCACAATCAAACCGCCAATTGTTTCAATTACTTGGCAATATCATATAACCAAATAAGTAATCATTTGATATAAAAAAACGCTGTATTTGGCACTCTGCGTTGATGACCATCGGCTAAGGTGACTACCTGTTGGCTTACCTCAGTCGTATCGAATCCCAACTGTAAAGCCACTTCCTCTGTCACACACAGGAAGGTGGCCCCAGTATCGACCAAAGCGCGGATAGTGAGTTTTTTGCTATTGAACAAATTGGTCAAGCACAATTTAGCATAGGTCAAACCCATGTTTACTCCGGGTGCGATTAAAAGTGATGCGGGAGTGCAAGGCCTGCCTTGCGAGGGCAACTAAAGGCAAGGCAGGCCTTGCGCTCCAGGTGGATTCGTCTGCGTCACTTTTAATCACACCCGTGTACTCCTGCGCTAGGATTTTACTCACCTAAAAACACCAAGCTACGCTTGTAGCTTGGCTTTCAATAAATCATTGAGTTGTTGGGGGTTAGCTTTGCCTTGCGTGGCCTTCATCGCCTGTCCAACAAAGAAACCGAACAGCTTGTCCTTGCCTGATCGGTATTGGGCCAATTGTTCGGGATTGTTGGCGATGATCTGGTCGATGATGGATTCAATGGCTCCCGTGTCGGTGATTTGCTTCAACCCTTGTTTTTCAATGATGTCATCGGCGCTGTCTTTGCTTTCCCATAACGCCTCGAACACTTGCTTGGCTATTTTTCCTGAAATGGTTTCATCGTTAATCCGGCGAACTAGTCCGGCCAAGCGGGAGGCTTCAACCGGGCTTTGTTCGATCTCCAAACCAGCTTTGTTGAGCGCGCCCGATAAATCACCCATGACCCAGTTGGCGCTGAGTTTGGCATCAGCCCCGGCCTCGGCAACCACAGCCTCGAAGTAATCGGCCAATTCTCGCGTTGCGGTCAGCACCGTTGCGTCATAATCGCCTAGGCCATAATGGGTTTTGAAACGGTCGCGTTTGGCATCGGGCAGTTCGGGCAAGCTGGTGTGCACTTCTGCGATAAAGTCGGCAGTAATTTCCAAAGGCAGCAAATCCGGGTCGGGAAAATAGCGGTAATCGTTCGCCTCCTCCTTGCTGCGCATAGAACGGGTCTCGTCTTTGACCGAATCGTACAAGCGAGTTTCCTGCACGACTTTGCCACCATTTTCAATCAGTTCGATTTGGCGTTCAACTTCAAAGTTGATGGCCTTTTCCACAAAGCGGAAGGAGTTGAGGTTTTTGATTTCTGCGCGTGTGCCAAATTCCTGTTGGCCTTTGGGCCGGACGGATACATTGGCATCGCAGCGGAACGAGCCTTCCTGCATATTGCCGTCGCAGATTTCCAAATAGCGCACCAAGGCATGGAGCTTTTTCAGATAGGCCACGGCCTCCTTTGCAGAGCGCATGTCGGGTTCGGAGACGATTTCCAACAACGGGGTGCCTGCCCGGTTGAGGTCGATGCCAGTGAGGCCGTGAAAATCTTCGTGCAGCGATTTTCCGGCATCCTCCTCCAAATGGGCGCGGGTGACGCC
Organism: uncultured Methylococcaceae bacterium; assembly: GCA_903934875.1. GTDB lineage: Bacteria > Pseudomonadota > Gammaproteobacteria > Methylococcales > Methylococcaceae > Methylumidiphilus. Next base: position 6,269 of record CAIZPP010000308.1, on the reverse strand, counting down.
AACGGTTTTTACTTCGCCGTCCACCAGGATGTTTAACTTACCCTTGCCTACCACCGGCAGGTCATATTGGCTGATCTGATAGCCCTTGGGCAGGTCAGGATAAAAGTAGTTTTTGCGCGCAAACACCGATCTGCTGGCAACACGGGCATTGATGGCCAGCCCAAATTTAACTGCCATGCGCACGGCTTCAGCGTTCAACACAGGCAGGACGCCGGGCATCCCCAAGTCAATCGTACAGGCCTGTGTGTTGGGTTCGGCCCCGTAGGCGGTTGCCGCAGCAGAGAAAATTTTGGAGCGAGTGGCGAGTTGGGCGTGGACTTCAAGCCCGATGACGGTTTCCCATTGCATGATTATGTATACCTTAGTCTATAGTAATTATTCTGGCCAATAAGTATCATCCAAGCTTTGCTCCAAGGTGAAGGGGCAAATACTAGGAAATAGGTTTTTGTTTAATCCGGTTTCGCGCACGGCAATCAGGCGCGCATCACCATAAGCGTCGCAAAAGCATTCGTCAAGCTTGGATTTCAGGCTTGGATTTTTTCGTAATAAGCGTTCGATACGGCGGCGCTGTTCTTCGATGGTTGCCTGCCAGCTATTGCCACGGCGTTCCGGCTGATAAACCCATTTTAATAAATGAGCCAGCAGAACCCCCAGACGGCTTTCCAGTTCGCGCTCTTTGCTGCCCCCCATGTCTTCCAATTCCTCGGCGATATTGGCAATGTCGATGTCCTCAAGCCGCCCTTCGCGCAACAACTGTGCGTTTTGCAATGCCCAGGCGTGGAAATCTTCTCTGTAGTTTTGCGTATTCATTTGTTGAATGAAAAAACATAATAGTTTAATAAACGTAAGCGACTAGCCACTTCAATCGCAAGTGTTGAGTAAATGGCACTAAAGGGACTCGATTGTCTAGTTTTCTGCTGGTCTTTTTGGACGAACAGTGATCTCAAGTAACGATAAGTGGGCAGTGTATTTTGGGTTATATCCCTGTCAACGCATACGCTAAAATTATTTGCTTGCGCCAACTCATGATATTTGTCTTTGCTGTATCCAATATCGCAAGCTCCGAAAAAACCATTGTTGATTTGTCCCCGCAATCCAGTCGGCAGCAGACTGTTCAGCGTGAAGTCGGATAAGGCTAAATAACCACCTGGTTTTAATACCCGGTAAGCTTCTTTAAAGAATTGTTCGCGACTGGGAAAATGGAAGATGCATTCAACTGCGAGGACAATGTCAAATGAATGGTCTGAAAAGGGCAGCGCACAGGCATCCCCGTGTTGAAATTCAATAGTATTATTGCCGATTGGATGGATATTTTGTCTTGCCCTCTCCAACTGACGCTCATCAATATTAAGTCCAACCAACCGCATTCCAGTGTAGTTTTCATTTAAGCTGGCGATAGTCCCGCCAAATCCGCAGCCTACATCAAGCACCGCTTGGCCGTCGCTGATCCCTGTCACATTGTAAAGTAATTTGCTTAAGTTTTCCGCAGCCTCGGCAAAATCTTCCACACTCAGCGTTGCGTGTTGGGGCGATTCCCAATACCCCCAATGGACATGGCGGCCAAAGCTTTTTTCAAGGGTTTCGTTGTCGCTGTTTAAAGAGGCCAGCAAATAGTCAAAATAGGGAAGTTTTTTCATAATTAACTCCATAAGTCCGCAAGGCTGAAAGTTAGAGCAGCAAACGGCGGAAAGCTCACACAATCGTCGTCTTTCAATACACCGACTAGCATCCAGCGCCCTTCCAGCAAAGTAAACGCCTCCAATGTTCGCTCCAAAGGGTCGATCAGCCAAACATGGGCTACGCCAAAGCGGGCATACAGGGGCAGCTTTAAGCTGCGGTCCTTCTTTGCCGTACCCGGCGAGAGAATCTCGCATACCCAATCGGGAACAACCTCATAGCGGTGGTCACGCGGCAGGCTAGGCATCCGCTCCCGCCGCCAGCCAGCTAAGTCGGGCACGGTGATTTCGGTGTCGCGGATGAAATGGACCTCCGGTTCGACCTGAATCCACCAGCCGCCGGGACCGCCCTTACCCTGCTGAAACGGTGGGTTAAGCGCAGCCCCAAGGCAAGTTTCGGCGTTATTATGCGGGCCTGCCGGACGCGGTTGGGTGTATAATTGTCCACTAATGATCTCGCCGACGAGGTTTTCTGGCAATGCCAGAAGTTCGTCATAAGGGCTTAGTTTGCTCATTGTACGGGCGATGTTCATTTTTTCAAATCGTGACTAGGCATCCACATTGTAAAATAACATCCACCGGAGAAATCATGCGCTTCGCACCGCCGTGTTTGACGTGAAGCACCAGCAAGGTGGACGGGTCGAAAATCAGCACATCCTTGACGCCTTGTGACAAATAAAACGGCGGGCCAATTTCCAAATCTTTGGCTTCGTAGCCCTTGCTGACGACTTCAACCACGGCTTCAGGAATCAAGGTCAATGCATTTTCCTGTTCCGCTTCCGTCGGTTCCCGGCAGAAGATGGAAATATCGGGCCGTTTTAGCCCATTTGGAAATTGCACATAGACATCCATCGCGTGGACGCAGGCACAGTTTTCATCCCTTTGGCGTATCGTTTGCGCAATCCGCTCCACAGCCTTTTGATGCTTGTACAACGGCTGCGCCTCCCAAATGGAAAGGCCATTGACCACTTCAAGGCGGATACCTAGTTGGTCGGCGGTTAGTAGGCGGGAGTCGATCATAATACATACAGCGTTTTCAACATCTAATAGTTACATAGTCAATCGTGTAAGTTTGGAATAATTTCTGTTTAATCGGCTTGATTTGGTATTCAGAAGTATTTAATAATTTTAAAATATGAAAACGCTGTAAGTTAAGTCGTCATTACGGTATGATAGTCGCACGATTTACTAGGGTATGATTAAGATTCATTTCTTGCAACAGATCATGAATAAGCGAATAAGCTTGAGAAAGAGGAATACGGCCTTCCTCTACGAACGTAATCAATTTTTTAGCCTTGTCTGGAGAAATTACATTTTTGTCAATAGGCTCTCTCATAAACAGAATAAACTGTGTTCTATCCTCAGTAGTAATATTCTCCAATCTTTCTTTGGCTTCCATGTTATTTTTTTGATCCATATATTTCTGCAGCAGTTCAAATTTTCGTCCTTCTGATAACCCACCGCCATGAATTATTCTAGAGACACAATAAGCTGCCGCACCCGCAGCCGCTGCGCTGCCAATGATCCAGCCGACGGGTGTGGCCGCAACCGCTGTCACGCCAAGCCAGCTTGCGACTGTGGTTAGCCCCAGAATTGATGTCGCTCCGGCTGCGCCTGCCAAAGTTCCCGCTGCAGCAGCTCCCAATCCTACACCAAGGACTGTAATACCTGTATCTCCTAAGATGCGTATCTTGTCATGCGGATTTTTCTGTAACTTATCAATCATGTCGATAAGTTGTTTTTTTGTAACTGTTTGAGTTGTAGACATTTCACACTCACTTAAAAACTTGCGTGTCAAATACGGTATTAAAAATATCGATTAGAAGTTTAAAAAATTCTTTTGCGATTTCAATTACATCTTGTCCTATGGCAATAGGGTCCATATTAGTGTTTACAGCGTGTTCCTGTTCAATTTTATCGAGTCGATGACCTGCTATTGCTCCAATGCTTACCCCGAGTAGTATGGCAGTTGGGGCCAAATAAGATCCTAAAAAGGGGACCATAAAAATAAGTGCGCCAATCGCCGCGCCCACAGCGATACCAATGGCAAGATTGGGATGTACCTTAACGAACTCCATGATTTTAATTAGAATAATCTTACCAATACTGATGATGCGATTACCGTTTCTCTCAACGATATCGACCAAGTTTTTTAATCGGATAGCCACTTCGTGGGGCAATCCGCTTTCGCTAAGCCATATAAAGAAGTCGCTACTTGCAACAGATTCTGCTTCCGCATTCAATAAAGTTAATTCAAGATTCGCCTGGGCTGGTGTTAAAGGATTTACGTTCATAAAACTTCTCTTTCCGAGAATGAAAAAATAAAAGGGTGGTTGACGTTGGCTAAAGTGACCCATTGGACAATCGGGTTAAATGAACCAATTAAGCAGCTTGTGTCGCCGCGTCCGGTTCGGCAACTTCCATTTCTTCAGAAAGCACTTGATGGCTTTTCTTGACGAACCGAGTGCTTAAGGTTTCATAGAAGGTGGGCCACGGAAGCAGCAATTTAACAGGGGAAAGCTCTTGGACTATCGCTTTGGCTTGGTCGTGCCACTGGTCTTGCGAATCACAGAGTCCAAGCCAGATACCGCTATCCACCAATACTCGGGCCATTAAACCTCAACATCCTCAGTTTGGTTTCGTGTGCCATAGCCTTCCCAAGGTGCGAATTTGCGTTTTTCTACTAGAAAGCGGCCACGGGTTTTGTCGTCATCGCGCCAAACGGCATATACCCGGTCTTTTTTCGAGAAGTTAACTTGTTTAATTAAGTCTTCTTTTAGCGCGTCGTGAATATCGCCTTCGGCAGTGAATTCGATCATCGCCAATCCGTCGCCACATTCTTTGGCCTCATGGTCATCCAGCCAAGCATAGAGGTTTTCATAATCGCCTCCAACCGCCAAATCGAAACTCAGCCAAACGGTTTTTTTCATGATGTCAGTCCTCAACGCTTTTCATCACAAAACTCTGCAGGGGCTTTGTGGTGCCAATCCGTCACCTGTTGATACTGATGCGCCACATTCAGCAGATGGCTTTCGGAGAAATAATTGCCGATAATTTGCATACCCACGGGTAGGTTTTTCGAGAACCCCACCGGAATGGACATGCCCGGCAGGCCGGCCAGATTCAACGCGATGGTGTAGATGTCCGATAAATACATGGCTATGGGGTCGGCGCTTTTTTCCCCAAAGCGAAACGCCACGGAAGGGGAGGTCGGGCCCATGAGGACATCGACTTCTTGGAAAGCTTGTTTGAAGTCGTCACTGATCAGACGGCGGATTTTCTGCGCTTTTAGGTAATAGGCATCGTAATAGCCCGCTGACAGCACATAGGTGCCGATAAGAATGCGGCGTTTGACTTCCGCGCCGAAGCCTTCCCCCCGAGAGCGCGTGTAAAGATCATGCAAATCCTTCGGGTTTTCGCAACGGTAGCCGTAGCGGACGCCGTCGAAACGGGCCAAGTTGGAGGAACACTCCGCCGGGGCGACCACATAGTAAGCGGGGGCGGAAAGATTCATATTGGGCAAGGAGATTTCCTTTACCGTTGCCCCCAATTTCTCATATTCGGCAATCGCCTGATGGATGAGCTTGGCAATCTCAGGGTCTAGGCCCTCGCCAAAGAACTCCTTAGGCAGACCGATGCGCAACCCAGCTAGACTATTGTTGAGTGTCGCGGAAAAATCGTCAACCGGGCGGTTGACACTGGTGGAGTCTTTTTCGTCAAAACCGGCCATGGTTTGCAGCATCAAAGCGCAGTCTTCGGCGGTGCGGGCCATCGGGCCGCCTTGGTCGAGGCTGGAAGCGAAGGCGATCATGCCCCAGCGGGAAACTAATCCGTAAGTAGGCTTTAGCCCGGTAATGCCGCAAAAAGCGGCGGGTTGGCGTATCGAACCGCCCGTGTCGGTGCCGGTCGCACCTGGGGCAATGCGGGAAGCCACTGCGGCGGCTGACCCCCCGGAAGACCCACCGGGAACCGTGCCCAAATCCCAAGGATTTTTTACCGGGCCGTAATAGCTTGTTTCGTTAGAGGAACCCATCGCAAATTCATCCATGTTAAGCTTGCCCAACATGACCGCGCCAGTTTTGTTGAAATGTTCGACGACGGTGGCGTTGTAGGGGGCGATGAAGTTATCCAGCATTTTCGAGCCGCAACTGGTGCGCACACCCTGGGTGCAGAAGATGTCTTTCTGCGCGATGGGCACACCTGTCAGCGCGTTGGACTGGCCGGATGCGATGCGGGCATCAGCGCCTTTGGCCTGCGCCAGAGCCAGTTCGCCGGTAACAGTTACGAACGCATTGAGTTTGTCATTGTGCTGCTGTATGCGGTTGAGAAAATGTTCAGTCAATTCAAAGCTGCTGAATTGCTTCTGCTGCAATCCTTGGGAAAGTTCGGCGATGGTTTTATTATGCATCTTGTAGGTCTCAAGCGTATCTTGGATCGGCTTTATGGTTATTCACTGATGTTACGCAACCGTGTAGGCTGTAGCCCGGATGTTGTGGAGTGCGGCGACTCGTCGCCGCCTTTTGCGTCCAGCGGCGACGAGTCGCCGCACTCCACAAGTTGCCATCCTCTAGCGATGACTACGTAACATCAGTT
>CAIZPP010000307.1 GCA_903934875.1 uncultured Methylococcaceae bacterium | reverse complement strand
GTTCCAGGCGATCATCTGAGCATGATGCTTAACCCCCATGTTAAAACGTTGGCGGAAAAGTTGTCCCGGTATTTGTTAGGCTAGCCAGTGTAGCGCCCTACTCCCTAATCACTACAAAATTGGGCAAAATGTAGATGGGCAAAGGCCCCCCTAGGGCCATGCCCATCATAGTCGGCGCGGTTTGATGGGCACGGCCTGACGGCCTTTGCCCATCCTACCAATCAACCATTTTTAGAGTGTTACGGGAGTAAGTAGGAGTTTATAAGCTTTTTAACAACTAGAAAATATGGCTTAACCGTTCGTCCTGGGCTTGTCAAAGGATAGACGGTTAAGCCGTTCATGGTTCGACCCTTCGACAAGCTCAGGACTCACCACAAACGGCTTAACCACCTACCAGCCTAAAAGTTATAAAATATATGGTCACCTACTTAGCCCTTCACTCTCGCATCACTTTTAATCGCACCTAGGCAAAGTACAGTAATTCTCAGTTTGGGCAAGAAACGATAAATATAGCCCCGTCATTTCGGCAGGGATGCCGAAATCCAGCGACCATGGATGGCAACACATTGATTATGATTGGCTTAAATCCGTTGTCTTGTTACCGTCCTTGGCCTGGATTTCGGCATCCCTGCCGAAATGACGGGGCTTCGAGCCAAACGGAGAATTGCTGGGCAAAGTAAGGTGAAGTGGCATTCACCCACCCTGTGGGATATAATGTTGGGATTATCTATGGATATGGCCGGGAATAATTTCCCTGAATTGAGTCTGTGGATGGGATTAGCGCACTTTTTCCGAAGCAGGCTTGCCGGAAGTTGTTTTTTTTCCAAATCCTATCCGTTTAATGTTGCGTGAATGCCAATATTTTTTTGTCCGCTTGATCGACAGAATCGACTCTTGTTTGATTTTTCATTCCGCTTAAGAACGGGCAGGGCAGAGGTTAACAATTGATCTGGAAAATGCTTAAGCCCTTGTGGGCGTATCGCGGTTTCATCTTTGGCAATGTGAAGCGGGAATTTCAGTCCAAATACCGCAACTCTCTGCTCGGTGCTTCGTGGACGGTCCTTAATCCCCTAGCCATGATCGTGGTCTACACCGTTATTTTCTCTCAAATCATGCGCGCCAGACTGCCGGGAGTGGATAGTGCATTTGCCTACAGCATCTACTTGTGCGCGGGCACCCTCACTTGGAGCCTGTTTAGCGAAATCACCGGGCGTGCGCAAAATACTTTTCTGGATAACGCAAACCTGTTAAAAAAGCTCAGTTTCCCTAGGCTATGCCTACCTGTCGTCGTCATCGCCAACGCTGTACTCAACTTTGCCATCATCTTTAGCCTGTTCACCCTGTTCCTCTTGATCAGCGGCAATTTCCCTGGCGTGGCCTATCTGGCGGTTGTGCCCTTGCTGGCCATCCTGACCGCTTTTTCCATCGGCTTGGGCATCACCGTAGGCGTACTCAACGTATTTTTCCGCGATGTAGGACAGTTTTTTGGCATTTTGTTACAGTTCTGGTTCTGGCTCACGCCTATTGTTTACCCGGCAAGTATCTTGCCCATCAAGGCGCAACAGTTAATGGGATATAACCCCATAGCACCTCTGATGGCGGGTTTTCAAACCGCGCTAGTGGTTGGGCAATGGCCGCAATGGGACAGCTTGGCCTATCCGAGTGTGTTCGCGTTGCTGCTGTGCCTGCTAGGCATGAAGTTATTCCGCAAGCATGCCGGTGACATGGTAGACGAACTCTAATGGGTACCATCAGCGTCGCCAATTTGGGCAAGGCCTACAAACAATACCCCAACCGCTGGGTGCGGCTGGCCGAATGGTTGCTGCCCGGTCGCCGGGTTTTCCACAGCCTCAAATGGGTGTTACAAGACATCAGCTTCACAGTCAAACCGGGTGAGGCTGTCGGCATCATTGGCATCAATGGCGCAGGCAAAAGCACCCTACTCAAAATGATCACGGGCACCACCCAGCCCACCACGGGCAGTGTGCGCATTGACGGGCGCGTAGCTGCCCTACTGGAATTGGGCATGGGCTTCCACCCTGACTTCACCGGTCGGCAAAACGTCTTTATGGCCGGGCAACTTCTAGGCTACAGCATGGACGAGATAGCCCACCTGATGCCCGCAATCGAAGCCTTTGCCGAAATTGACGACTACCTCGACCAGCCTGTGCGCGTGTACAGCAGCGGCATGCAGATGCGTCTCGCCTTTAGCGTTGCCACCGCCCGCCGACCTGACGTGTTGATTGTCGATGAAGCGCTGTCAGTGGGCGATACCTATTTTCAGCACAAAAGTTTTCAACGCATCCGCGAATACCGCAAGCTGGGCACCACGCTGCTCATCGTAAGCCATGACAAGGCGGCCATCCAAGCGGTTTGTGATTACGCGATCCTTCTAAATGCAGGTCGGATAGCCACGCAGGGCGAACCTGAGGCGGTCATGGACTACTACAACGCCATGCTGGCAGAGCGTGAAAACCAAACCGTACGCCAAACCATCACAGAAAGCGGTAAAGTGCAGACCGTTTCTGGAAATTATGCCGCCACGGTTACCAAAATCGTATTGACCAACAACCAAGGTCAACCCGTTGAGGTCGTCAATGTCGGAGAAAACGTCATATTGAAGATTGTTGCGCAGATAAGCGCTGGCATTCCCGAACTAGTTTTAGGCTATATGATCAAAGACCGCCTAGGCCAAGCTGTTTACGGTACCAACACCTATCATTTGGACAGAAAGATCGAAAGCCCTAAAAGTGGCACGAGCATTGAGTACGATTTCCATTTTGCAGCCAATCTGGGCGAAGGCACTTATTCCATAACCACCGCCTTGCACACTGCCGACACCCACATCAACCAAAATTTTGAGTGGCGTGACCTCGCACTTGTTTTTAATGTGGTCAACCTTGATAAAAAACATTTTGTCGGTGTCGCCTGGCTTCCGCCTAGCTTGGAGTGCACACAGTGAGCAATAGCTTTTACCGTGCTTTAGAGGAAAGGTTTCGCGAGAACCGCGAACTGATCAAATCCCGCCTGCGCGTTTACTTACCCTTTATTGAGCCCTTGGCCAAAGTTTACAAAGATGCTGCGGCCATCGACCTTGGCTGTGGGCGCGGTGAGTGGCTGGAACTATTGACAGCGGCTGGCTTTCAGGCTCATGGTGTCGATTTGGACGACGGAATGCTTGAGGCTTGCCGCGAGCGTGGGCTAAACGTACAAACTCAAGACGTTATAATAGCGTTAAAAGCTTTACCCGATGCGAGCCATGCCATCGTGTCTGGGTTTCACATAGTGGAACACATTCCATTTTCCGATCTGCAAATACTGGTTCAGGAAGCACTCCGTGTTTTGCAGCCTGGGGGCTTGCTGATAATGGAAACCCCAAATCCAGAAAATATCTTAGTTGGCACAACGAATTTCTATCTGGACCCAACGCACCAGCGCCCCATCCCCCCCCAACTGCTTGAATTTCTGCCTAGGCACTATGGCTTTGCCCGGATAAAAATACTGCGGCTGCAAGAAGGGGAAAACATCCAGAACAATCCTTCCGTGCCATTATTCACGGTTCTGGCAGGCGTAAGCCCAGACTACTCGGTTGTGGCACAAAAAGCGGCTGAAACCGTTTTGTCATCTACGTTTGACAACGTGTTCCGGCACGAATATGGCATCACATTGGCAACGCTTGCCCAGCGTTACGATGACATTAACAGGGCAAAAGTGGAAGAAGTCCAATCCGAAGCGCGAGCGGCCAATGCCAATATCCAACAATGGCAACAGCAAGCCATGTCGCTACAGCATGCGCTGGATGCCCAAACGCTGACTTTGAAGCTACAGATAACAGAAACACAACACATACAAACCAAAGCACACGAGCAAGAGCAAAGGGCACAGCAAGCCGAAGCCAGCGCCCAACACTGGCAGGCCGAAGCCCAGGCTACCACGTTCCGGCTAGAATCCACCGCCGCAGAATTCGAACGGCGACTGGAGAACACCGAAGCCAGAGCACAACACTGGCAGGCCGAAGCCCAAGCAACCCAAGTGCGGCTTGAAGCCAGCACTGCCGAACTTGAACACAGGCTATCCGACGCTGAAGCACGGGCACAGCAAACCGAGTCCAGCGCCCAACATTGGCAGGCCGAAACCCAAGCAACCCAAGTCCGGCTTGAAGCCAGCACTGCAGAATTCGAACGCCGCCTGGCCGAAACCGAAGCCAACACGCGTCACTGGTATGCAGAAGCAGTATCCACCAAGTCATTGCTTGAAGCCCGCACCGCCGAACTTGAAGGACATCTAGCTCAGGCCGAATCACGGGTACGGCAAGCCGAAGATGGGATGCATCACTGGTGGAATCAATCCAATCAATGGCATGAATACATTCATTCCATTCACCGCAGCACTTCCTGGCGCTTGACCGGCCCGATGCGTGCCGTTAAAAGAGTTGCAAGCGGCGATTTCACGCCGTTACGCCGCCTGGGCAGACTCATGGCAAAAGGTGCCAAATGCGTGTTGCGCCCGCTGGGGATTGTCGCCATGTGGGCCACACTCAAACAGCCCACACTGCGTTATCGCCTCAATAAAATACTGCTTAATTATCCCAGGCTCCGCCATAACCTTGTTTTATTTGCCCTTAACCGCGGTTTGTTGTCCGAACCGACCACACCCCTAGACAACACGCCGAAGGATCAACCGCCAACCCCCAACACCGCAGAGCAAACTGAAGAGATAGAGAAAACCACGTCAGCAATGGAACAGATCGAGGAAACCACATCAGTAATGGAACAGGCCGAGAATGCCGCATCAGCACAAGAACATGCCAGGGCAACCAAACTCACTCCCCGCGCCCGTCAAATTTATGCCGACATCAAATCTACCCTTGAAAAGAACAGGGAAGCCTGCTGAGATGCGTATTGTCATTGATCTGCAAGGTGCGCAAGCGGGGTACCGTAACCGAGGAATTGGCCGCTACACCACATCAATAGCAAAGGCCATAGTTCGCAATCGCGGTGAGCATGAAATTATTTTTGCGCTCAGCGGGCTTTTTCCCGATACCATCGAATCCATTCGTGCGGCGTTCCAAGGCTTGTTGCCACAGGAAAACATCCGCGTCTGGCATGCGCCAGGGCCATTGGGACATAGTGATGCAGCCAATGCTTGGCGTCGCCAAGCAGCCGAATTAATACGCGAGGCATTTCTGGCAAGCCTCAAGCCTACTGTGGTATTAGTCAGCAGTCTGTTTGAAGGATTGCTTGATGATGGAGTAACCAGCATTGGGTGCCTGAGCCAGACCGTGCCTACCGCAGTAATTCTGTACGATCTGATACCTTCCATCAATCGCAGCATCTATTTTGATAGTTCGGAGTATGCGCTTTGGTACGAAAACAAACTGGCCCATTTGCGGCGTAGCGATCTGATACTTGCCATCTCAGAATCCTCCCGGCAAGAATGCATCGACCACTTAGGCTTCCCCGCGAACAGCGTAGTCAATATTTCCACTGCCGTTGACGCTCAGTTCCAGAAAGAAACTATTGACGTTCACCGCCAAGCAGACCTACGGCAGCGCTACGGACTCGACCGACCCTATGTCATGTACACAGGCAGCATCGACCCTCGCAAGAACATAGAAGGACTCATCCGCGCCTATGCCCAATTGCCTGCCGCGTTGCGGGAGAGCCACCAACTAGCCGTGGTGTGCTCCATTCAGCCGCAGGATCGCTCCCGTCTTGAAGCTCTGGCCAAAGAACATGGGTTGGTGCCAGATGAACTCATTCTGACCGGCTATGTGCCAGAGGAAGACCTGATCGCGCTATATAATTTGTGCAAAGTGTTCGTTTTTCCGTCTTGGCACGAAGGCTTTGGGCTGCCCGCGCTGGAGGCTATGGCTTGCGGGCGGGCGGTGATCGGGGCGAACACATCCAGCCTGCCCGAGGTAATCGCTAATGAAGCGGCCCTATTTGACCCCTTTGAGGATGCCTCCATCACCGAGAAACTGACACAGGCACTGACCGACGAAGCATTTCGCCACACCTTGGAACAGCACGGTGTCGAACAAGCCAAAAAGTTTTCCTGGGACAGCAGTGCGCAAACCACCATTGCGGCCTTGGAGCGCCTAGCCTCCCAAAGCGAAGCACTATGGACAGTGACCGGCAAGTCCCCGCGTCGCCCCCGTCTCGCCTTTGTTTCACCCTTACCGCCGGAGCGTAGCGGCATCAGCGACTATAGTGCTGAACTGCTCCCCGAGCTTGCCCGCCACTACGATATCGAAGTTGTGGTGGCCCAAGATGAGGTCACAACGCCTTGGATCAAGGCTAACTGCCCCATCCGTACAGTCAATTGGTTCCGCTTGCATGCAGACGGTTTTGACCGTGTGCTTTACCACTTTGGCAATTCGCCATTTCACCTGCACATGTTTTCCTTATTGGAAAGCGTGCCGGGAGTGGTGGTGCTACACGATTTTTTTCTGTCCGATATCATAGCTTACAAGGAATTGCATGGCGCAATTCCGGATTGCTGGACCAAAGCACTTTATGCCGGACATGGCTACGCGGCAGTGCAACAACGCTTTCATACTGCCAATCTCGGCGATTTAACATCTGCATACCCTTGCAACTTGGCTGTGTTGCGGAATGCGCAGGGGGTTATCGTACATTCGGCAAACTCGCTCAGGCTGGCACAGTACTGGTATGGTGAGAAATTAAGCGGTGAGTGGGCAGTAATACCGCATCTTCGCGTACCTGCCGCCATAGCGCAAAACCGCAAGGAAGCCCGCACAGCACTAGGCTTGGATGAAGCTGATTTTATGGTGTGTAGCTTTGGTTTGCTTGGGCCAATCAAGCTTAACCATCGCCTGCTTGATGCCTGGCTGGCTTCACCCTTGGCTACCAATAGCCACTGTGTATTGGTCTTTGTCGGCGAGAATGAAGGAGGTGAATACGGACAACAAATACGGCAAACCATTGCAAACAGCGGTTTTGCCCGGCGTATTCGTATCACTGGGTGGGCGGATGCCAAGGTCTTCCGCCAATATCTCGCGGCGGCCGACGTGGGGGTGCAACTGCGTACGCAGACACGCGGCGAAACATCGGGTACCGTGCTTGACTGTATGAACCACGGCTTGGCAACCGTAGTAAATGCCCATGGCAGTATGGTGGACTTGCCAGATGATGGGGTTTGGAAGCTGCCGGACAAGTTTACCGACGCTCAACTCACCGCAGCATTGGCCACGCTCTATCAAGATGCAGACCATCGACGCAAGCTTGGCGGACGCGCACGGCACATAGTCCAAAGTCAAAATGCCCCTAGAGCATGTGCCGACCAATATTTTGCGGCCATCGAAGGCTACCACCGTGCTGCCGCCACCACGGTACCTGCGCTGACCCGGTCTATAGCCCGCATCGAATCCGCACCGACCGAATCCAGTTCATGGCTGGCGTTGGCGGAAGCCATTGATCGTTCCATCACGCCACCGTTAACCCAACGCCAACTTTTTGTAGATGTTTCGATAATCGCGCAGAGAGACTATAAAACAGGTATCCAGCGCGTTGTACGCGGCATTTTGCTGGAGTGGATTAAGCGCCCTCCTGACGGATATCGAGTGGAGCCGGTCTATGCCACTGCCGAGCAACCCGGCTTCTATCGTTATGCCCGGCAGTTCACACTTAAATTTCTGGATAGTCAGCCTGGGTCCTTGGCCGACGAGCCCATTTCGTACCGTGCAGGCGATATTTTCGTCGGACTCGACTTTTACGCCCAGCTTGTAATGCTTCAGAATAGTTTTTATCAAGCGATGCGCAGGCAAGGTGTGAGTATCCATTTTGTCGTGTACGACATGTTGTTGCTGCACCTGCCACACTGCTTCCCCGAAGATCCCTCTTTACGTTTCGAGGAATGGTTGGGCGTGGTAGCCCAATGCGATGGCGCGGCCTGCATTTCCAAAGCCGTGGCAGACGAACTGGCAACTTGGCTGGAAGCACATGGCCCTAAGCGCGAACGGCCCTTCAAACTGACCTGGTTTCACCTAGGCGCAAATATCGACCGTTCCGCGCCCACCACAGGACTCCCCGAGAACGCCACATCCGTCATAGCAAGCCTGCGGACTCAGCCCAGCTTTCTGATGGTCGGCACTGTCGAACCACGCAAGGGATATGCGCAAACCTTGGCAGCGTTTGAAGCGCTTTGGGCGCAAGGTGAAAACGTCAACCTTACCATCGTCGGCCGCCAAGGCTGGATAGTTGAGAGTCTGGTGGGGAAACTGCGCGCCCACCCCGAACTGGGCCATCGCCTCTTCTGGCTGGAAGGCATTAGCGATGAATTCTTGGAACAAATTTACGCAGCCTCGACCTGCCTGATTGCCGCCTCTGAAGGCGAGGGATTCGGCCTGCCATTGATAGAAGCGGCACAGCACAAGCTTCCCATCATTGCGCGGGATATACCCGTGTTCCGAGAAGTCGCCGGTGAATATGCGGCTTACTTCTCTGGCAAAGCGCCCGACGACCTAGCGCAGGCCATCATCGCGTGGCTACAACTGTTTGCGTCCGGGCAGCACAAAACGTCTGCCGGCATGCCTTGGCTGACTTGGGAGGAAAGTGCCAAACTTCTGCTTGAAGCCATCACAAAGCCGGCTGTGTTAGCGCAACCACCTGTAGACGCGTAATATTTGGTTTTTTGTCCACATGATCTGTGGATATTTTCTATACTGATTGACACGAGAAAGCACATGGGAAAAGTAGCATTGATAACCGGGATCACAGGCCAAGATGGTTCTTATCTAGCCGAGTTTTTGCTGGAAAAGGGTTACGAGGTACATGGCATCAAGCGCTGCGCCTCGCTGTTCAACACGGATCGCATTGATCATCTCTACCAAGACCCACAGGCACCTAACTGCCAGTTAAACTTGCATTACGGCGACTTGACCGACTCCACCAATCTGCTCCGTATAGTAAAACAGGTGCAACCCGACGAAATCTACAACCTCGCCGCGCAAAGCCATGTACAGGTTTCGTTTGAATTGCCGGAATATACCGCCAACGTGGACGGGCTAGGCACCCTGCGCTTGCTGGAGGCGATTCGCACCCTCGGGCTAGAGCGGAAAACCCGTTTTTACCAAGCGTCCACATCGGAGTTATACGGTAAGGTTCAGGAAGTCCCGCAGCGCGAAACCACGCCGTTTTACCCACGCTCTCTATGCAGCGGCAAAGCTGTTCGCCTATTGGATCACTATCAATTACCGCGAAGCCTACGGCATATTCGCTTGCAACGGCATACTGTTTAACCACGAATCATCGCGCCGTGGGGAGACCTTTGTGACACGCAAAATCACCCGTGCCTTGGCGCGTATCAAAGCCGGGCTGCAAGAATGCGTGTACCTCGGCAATATGGATGTGAAGCGCGACTGGGGCCATGCTCAGGATTATGTGGAAATGCAGTGGCTGATGTTGCAGCAAAATGTACCGGAGGATTTCGTGATTGCCACAGGCAGACAGTATTCTGTCCGCGAGTTTGTCGAACTCGCCGCCAACCACCTAGGCATGGCGATTGAGTGGCGCGGTCAGGGCGTGGACGAGGAGGGCATAGACACCAACACTGGACGGCGCGTGGTGGCGGTGAATCCACGCTATTTCCGCCCGACCGAGGTGGATACTTTGCTTGGCGACCCGACCAAGGCGCGGGAGAAGCTAGGCTGGACGCCAAAAATACCGTTCGATCAACTGGTAAAAGAAATGGTGCACACCGACCTGAAAACCGCCGAGCGGGATGCTTTGTGCCGCCGCGAGGGCTTCCAAGTGTTCGACTACCATGAATAAAGCATAATTTTCCCCGGAGCCTTACCATATGAGAGCGCTTGTTTGCGGCGTCACCGGCCAAGATGGTAGTTATCTTGCCCAATTTTTGCTGCACAAGGGGTATGAAGTGTGGGGCACTTCACGGGATGCCGTATCGTCCCCGCAAGCAAACCTTGTAAATTTGTCCATAGAGAAACGGGTCAAGCTCATTTCGATGGCCCCCAATGACTTTCGTAGCGTGTTGTTGGCAGTCGAACGCTGCGACCCGGACGAAATCTACTACCTTGCCGGTCAAAGCTCGGTGGGGCTTTCATTCGAGCAGCCGGTAGAGACATTGGAAAGTATCGTCCCCGGTGTGCTAAACTTACTTGAGGTGGTCCGCCTAAGAAAAAACAGCGCGAGGCTCTATAATGCCGGTTCGAGCGAATGTTTTGGCGATGCCGGCAATATCGCGGCAAACGAGGAAACGCCATTCAGGCCAAGGAACCCTTACGGGGTCGCCAAAACCTCGGCCCATTGGCTGGTGGCCAATTATCGGGAGTCCTACGGCTTGTATGGCTGCACGGGCATTCTCTTCAACCACGAGTCTCCGCTGCGCCCCAAACGCTTTGTGACTCAAAAAATCATCCAGGCGGCGAGGCGCATCGCCGGCGGCAGCGGCGAGCGTCTTGCACTGGGCAGGCTAGACATCTACCGCGACTGGGGCTGGGCACCGGAATACATCGAGTCCATGTGGCAGATGCTACAGCAGCCCGAACCGCAAGACTTTGTAATCGCAACAGGGGAATCCCATTCGCTTGAAGAATTTGTGGCGGAGGCCTTCCGCATACACGGCCTTGATTGGCGGGATTGCGTTGACATTTCACCCGCGCTGTTCCGCCCGACGGATATTGCTTACAGCCTCGGCGACCCGGCAAAAGCAAACAGCATCCTAGGCTGGCAGGCGCAGAAGAAAATGCGCGACGTGGTTAAAGCCATGATGGCTTAGCGAGTTGTCCAAAAGCCGTGTGCGGCTGTAGTTACTTGATAGGGCTGCGTATAGTTGTGCTAGATATTTTTGCCATGGGCGGCATTTTGGCACTATCCCGCTGCTTTATTGTGCTGTCAGGTAACCACTGCTGAAGCCAGCAGCAGCCCTATTACCAAGACCGCGCCCGCCCAAATGCGTACAAAAATAGAACCCCGCGCCTCCCACCAATTTAGCAATTTGTGTACACGCTTAGTGCCTACGAAGGGCGTTATGAAGCCAGCCACAAATATAACCACGCCCACAATACGGATTATCTCAGGCGCGTGAGAGGTGGGAGCGGAAAGGAAAAGAGCCAAGCCAAATAGGACACGGTACGCACCGGCCACCCAAAGACCAGACTGGTGTTCAAAAAACCGAGCGAAAGCGAATAGTTTTCCTGGAAAAAGAACTCCCAGCGCGCCCGTTGCGGCCATGGACAGGCTAATAAAAAGTGCTATGAGTGTCATGTGTAGTTTGCTTGACCTCTTTCTTTGTTGAGCAATTCGATGACAGGGCAGGTTTGCGGACGTTTGCCGCGCCAGATGAAAAAAGCCTCTGCCGCTTGCTCGACCAACATGCCTATGCCATCCACACTAAGCCTTGCCCCAACCCCCAGCCCCCAACGGACAAAGGCTGTCGGCTGGTTACCGTAGGCCAAATCGTAACAAACCCCTCCAGGATTTAATATTCCTTCCGGCAATGGGGGCAGATCGCCACTAAGGCTGGCTGCGGTGGCGTTCAAAACCAGATCGAAGGATTTACCGGTCAACGCTTCGAAACCCAGCACTGCGATTGAGCCTAGGCCGGAAAATTCTTCCGCCAATTTTTCCGCCTTGGCCAACGTTCGGTTGGCGATAATCAAGCGCTCGGGTTTTTCTGCCAGCAAAGGATCGATAATCCCCCGGCTGGCACCGCCTGCACCTAATAATAATATGTTAAGTCCGCTGATGGAGACTCCCAGATTTACCGTCAAATCGCGCAATAGTCCCGCGCCATCGGTATTGTCGCCACATATTTTTCCGTTGCTGCCAATGACAAGCGTGTTAACCGCCTTCGCCCGGTTGGCCCGCTCCGTTTTATCCTGGGCGATGTGCCAAGCCATCTCCTTCAACGGCACGGTGCAACTCAAGCCTTTTCCGCCGCCATCGGAAAATTTCTGGAGTTCCTCCGCAAACCTATCGGCTGGCACATCCCTCGCAGTGTAATCAATAAGCTGCCCAGTTTGTTGGGCAAACAAAGCATGGATGCGCGGTGATTTGCTATGGCCTATCGGATGGCCAAATACAGCGTATCGGTCTATTGGCATATACAGCGTTTTCATCTTAAAAATATACCTAAAACAGACATTCCGTTTACCCTTCAGATTAACCGAATAACCCGCGCTATCATACCCACTACCAAGTAACTCTTTGATGTTGAAAATGCTGTATTTCTATTTGACCTTTTCACGGTAAACAGTGACCGCTATAATAATAACAGCCAAGGCAAACATCCAAGGCATGAAACTTTCTAACAAATTAGCTGCGACAACGGCCGTTGCCAAATAAATTCCGGTAAGGCTGAAACGCCATCCAATGCGGATTCCGTCGAGAAACGTGGTCAACGCAAGAATCAACAAAACCATCAGTCCGGTGGCTTCCTGGGACATATGGCCGGCTTCGACAAAACTGAATACGCACAAAACGGTAACCAAGGAACCTAACCAATGCAAAGATTGGGTTTTGAACAACTCCTTCACCTCGTTGCCCTCGCTGTTAGGGTCGTAATGCCTTTTAGCATTGTACCAACCAGCCACCATCGCGGCAAAGCCGAAAACAAAAATCATCGCCATCCAATACATGAAGGCGTCTTGGGGTGAGAAATCGGTGACAGCGATTCCCACCAGACAGAAAACCACCATGATAATCAGGATGACTTCCTCGACAGGTGCCGCAGACTTTTTTGCTATGGGCTTCAACTTGGACATACCGCGTTTTCAATATCTAATACAGCGTTTTTCATATCAAATGATTACTTGTTTGGTTATATCATTTTGCAAAGCAGTTCACACACAGGATGGTTTGATTGTGTGTCCTTTATTATTTTTCTTTGTTAAGAAAACTTTATGTACAGCATTTTCATCTTAAAAAGATACCTAAAACAGACATTCCATTAACTCTACAGGTTAACCCAATAACATGTGATATTATACCCACTACCAAGTAACTCTCTGATGTTGAAAATGCTGGAGGATTTCATTCCTGTAGCCATAGCGCCACTTGCAGAGCGAAGTAAGTTAATATTCCGTCAGCGCCGGCACGCTTGAAAGCCAAGAGTGATTCCAGCACGGTTTTTTTTTCGTCTAACCAGCCATTTTGCGCTGCCGCCTTTAGCATCGCATACTCTCCACTAACCTGGTAGACAAACGTGGGGACGGCAAAATTATCCTTCACCCGGCGGACTATATCGAGATAGGGAAGGCCAGGTTTGACCATCACCATATCGGCGCCCTCAGCTAAATCCAGCCCAACCTCCCG
The DNA here is from genome assembly GCA_903934875.1 of uncultured Methylococcaceae bacterium. Lineage (GTDB taxonomy): Bacteria > Pseudomonadota > Gammaproteobacteria > Methylococcales > Methylococcaceae > Methylumidiphilus. The sequence continues at coordinate 8,662 of CAIZPP010000307.1, read as the reverse complement.
TAGCGCCTCGTCAGAGTTGGCAGGATCCATCTGGTAGCTGAATTTATCCCCCCCGCCGAGGTTCGCGGCAGAGCCGACTGCATCACGGAAGGGGCCATAAAAACTGGAAGCATATTTTGCCGAATAGGCAAGGATGCGTGTGTTGGCAAACCCTTCGGCCTCAAGCGCGCGACGGATCGCCCCCACACGTCCGTCCATCATATCAGAAGGGGCGACGATATCGGCACCCGCACGGGCATGGGAGACAGCCTGCTTGACCAAAACAGACACTGTTTCGTCATTGGCCACATAGCCGGCTTGATCGGTCAAACCATCCTGCCCATCGGAGGTGAACGGATCCAAGGCCACATCGGTAATCACCCCCAAACCGGGCAAAGCCTGCTTTACGGTTCGGATGGCACGCTGGGCGAGTCCTTCAGGATTGTAGGCCTCTCTTGCATTATCGCTTTTTTTCGCATTGGGCGTGACCGGAAACAAAGCAATGGCGGGGATGCCCAGCCGGACTGCCGCGCGGGCTTCCTCCAGCAATAAATCAATACTCATCCTCGCCACACCCGGCATGGATGCCACTGCCTCGCGCCGGTTTTCGCCCTCCACCACGAAGACCGGGTAAATCAGGTCATCCACGGACAGGACGTTTTCGCGCATAAGTCTACGGCTGAAATCGTCGGTGCGCATGCGACGAAGGCGTGTATTAGGATAGAAAGCAGACTTTTCTTCGGGGGTGTGCATGTTTTCCTCAATAAGGAGTTGCGTCGGATCAGGGCGCATGCCGGTAGTTTATTTGCGAATGACGAGTTATGATAAAATCATTTAAGTCTCAAATGCAGGAGTGATATAGATGAAAACAGTTTACAAATCATTGGGGCCAGCGGGGCTGGCTTGGTTTTTGGCTTTGGTTCTTGGCTTGGCAGCCACAGGAATCTCAGCCGAGGAGCATGAATCCTTGCTGCCACCTCAAATCGTCATACAGCATACATCAGAAGAGTTGCAGAAGAACCTGCAAAAGCCTGAGTATAAAAATGATTTCATTAAAGCCACCCACTTGGTTGATGGGGTCCTTGAAACTCATGTGGATTTCGACAGGGTTTCCATACTCATACTGGGCAAATTCTGGAAAACAGCCACCCCGGAACAGCAAGTGCGCTTCAAGAAAGAATTCCGCACATTATTGGTGCGCACGTACACCACAGCCTTCACCGAATACGCGAACTGGAACATCCGTTACCTGCCACTTACCCTGGCCCAAGACGATAACAAGACCTTAGTTCGCACCGAGATATTGCAATCTGGCGCCAAGCCCGTGGCAGTCAACTACCGCATGGTCAATCTCAACAACGATTGGAAAGTCTACGATGTGCTGATTGAAGGCATCAGCCTGGTTCAGAACTACCGCACCAGCTTCACCAACGAAGTGGCCCGCACCGGTTCTCTTGACCAACTGATCAGCGAGCTTGCCCAACGCAACAGTACCGCCCTCAAGGAACCCGTGCCCCCCCCCTCGAAAGGTTAGGATTTTAACCAGTCCCGGGGCTTGAGAAAATTCTTGTACAAATCATCTTCTGCGCTGCCTTCCTCGGGCTTCCAATTATATCGCCAATGGGCCACGGGAGGCAGCGACATCAAAATTGACTCAGTCCTTCCACCCGACTGCAGGCCAAAAAGTGTGCCTCGGTCATAAACTAGGTTGAACTCAACGTAACGCCCCCTGCGATACCTTTGGAAATTCTGCTCCCTGTCGCCGTAGGGTGTGTCTTTTCGCCGTTGCACAATCGGGAGGTAGGCCGGAATGTATTGGTCCCCGACGCTACGCAAAAAAGCAAAGCAACGGTCAAAGCCCCATTCGTTTAAGTCATCAAAAAATAATCCGCCCACGCCGCGAGTTTCATTACGATGCTTGAGAAAAAAATAATCATCGCACCATTTTTTAAAACGGGGATAGACATCCGCGCCAAAGGGCTTGCAAGCGGCCCTAGAAGCCTCATGCCAAGCGATGACATCTTCTTCCATAGGGTAGTAAGGGGTCAAGTCCATCCCCCCCCCAAACCACCAGACAGGAGGTCCCCCCCCCTTCTCCGCAATAAAGAAACGCACATTGGCGTGCGAGGTAGGCACATAAGGATTGCGAGGATGGATGACGAGGGAAAGGCCGACAGCATGAAAGCCTCTCCCGACCAACTCTGGTCGATGGGCGGTGGCCGATGCAGGGAGGCTGCTGCCACTCACATGGGAGAAATTGACCCCACCCTGCTCAATCACGCCGCCGACGCTTAGCACACGCGACCTGCCGCCTCCCTTGCCGCCTTCGTAACTCCAAACATCTTCAACAAACCGGGCATCCCCATCCTCCTGCTCTAATGCGGAACAGATGTTGTCTTGGAGTAGCAGCAGATAGCGCTCTACTTGCTCTAAATCAGGTGCGCCCATCATTGAAGTTCCTCATAGGGTAAACATTTTCCAATTTTAGCACATGCCACAGCATTTTTATCTTAACAAAGGATAATAATAAAGGACGCTCAATTAAACCATATTGTGTGTATGTGCCTTGCAAAATGATATAACCTAAAATTAACTCTTTGATATTAAATATGCTGTACACATCCCTTCTTAATTTTCAAGGCCAGACCGCCTTAGACCCTCTGCTTAAGGCTCTGCCTGACAAATTGGCCCATGCCCTAGCCCCGGCTACGCATGGCGATCTTGGCCGCTGGCAAGAGGCGTTGGACAGTCTCCCGATAGTGGAGGCTTCGCGCATCGTGCTAGATGCCGACACACCTTGCATCGGCTTGCCCAACGATTGCGGCACAGCCACCCGTAACGCCATCGAAAAGCTGTTAAAACAACTCCATCCGTGGCGCAAGGGACCTTACTTGGTGCATGGTGTCCATATCGACAGCGAGTGGCGCTCCGACTGCAAATGGCAGCGCCTGATCGGGCAGATTGAGCCTCTACAGCGAAGAACCGTGCTAGATGTCGGCTGTGGCAACGGCTACCACTGCTGGCGCATGGTCGGAGCAGGGGCCAGGCTAGTGATTGGCATCGACCCTACACTGCTTAACATCATTCAATTTCAGGCGATCAAACATTTCACCGGTGAATACCCCATCCACGTACTGCCTCTGGGGATTGAGGAGATGCCGAGAAAGCTGGCGGCCTTCGATACGGTTTTTTCCATGGGGGTACTCTACCACCGGCGATCACCCTTGGATCATTTACTGGAACTGCGCGAGCTAATGCGCCCGGGCGGGCAGTTGGTGCTTGAAACATTGGTGGTCGAGGGGGGGGATAGGCAGGTATTGGTGCCCGAGGGCCGTTACGCTAGGATGCGTAATGTGTGGTTTATTCCGAGTTGCGTGACACTTGAATCCTGGCTTAAGCGGTGCGGTTATCGCGATATCAGGCTGGTTGATGTGACCCAAACCACTTCCAAAGAGCAACGCACGACGGATTGGATGCGCTTCCAATCCTTGCAAGACAGCCTTGACCCCGACGAACCGGCGTTGACCGTGGAAGGGCTTCCATCCCCTAGGCGAGCGATTTTTATCGCGCAAAACCCATAAACTGGGGCAAATTAAGGTTCCCGCCGCGCTTGCGGGAAGTACGTGACAGCACTTTGCCGGTTTTTTGATAAAGACAAATAAGAACCTGGATACCAGATATTTATGATATGTTTTTCAGTTACTTAAGCATGTTTCAAACTTGAACTCTTGCAATTTACAATAATCTTCTTTATAAAAACACCTGTGCTTAACGCACTACCTAGAAAAGAAGCATGTTTCCAATGTTCAAATTTTGAGGAGGATTTTTATGAAGAAGCTCGTACTTTGCGTAATCAGCGTTGCTCTGTTGTCGATCGGCATGATGGGTTGCGGCAATTCCCCGGACGGCGACAAGCAGAAGCTTTCCGCCCCCATCGTTACCCCGAACCTGTAAAATCGGTTTGCTCCTGAACGCTGGAACTCTACATATCGCCCAACCTTAAGGTTAGGCAGAATAAATACAAGACAAGCGTCATGGGGTTGCTTTTTTTGCCCAGATCAGCAAAAGGTCTGGGCGTTTTTTTGGGCAGGAATGATTCCTTCCCTGCTTCACAGCAAAGGCTTTGCGCAAAGCCCAGCGCCGGGTTTTCTCTGGCGACACGGGCGTAATCAACTGTTTGCTTGACATCCGTTGGTTACGCGGTAAGAATAGGCAACGTGATAGCAGACAGATAGCATCTGAAACTCTATGCAAAAGCCTCTTAATCAAATTACACTAAGGTAGGTCAAGAAATGGGAGCCATTCTCGATTTAGTTGAAAAAATGAGATCCCCCACGGGAATCATCGTCACCATCCTGATTATCGCAGTTGGGGTATTCTTTATCCGCTGGGTTTTCGCAGACGACAACAAAGAAGAAAAATAAACTCCGCGATGTGGCAAGCATGGGTACGCGGCCTCTAAGCTAATCGGCCTATGCTTGCCACAGCCCCTTTGAGAAACCCAAGCTCTCAAAAAAAAAAGCGGGGTGTATATTTTTTTAATCCGTAGCATGGGCGGTTTCGGTTACACAAAATAAACCGCGCCTTTGCCAAGCTAGCCAAACTTAGGTTTCTCGCCACGCTCAATGATGACACCGACATCGCTGGCACCTTGAATAGCCCCCTTCTTGTTCAACATCAACCTCACCCAAGGCACCTTGAATTCAGTGCGGATGATTTCGCAAATGCTTTCCGCCAAGGTTTCCACCAAGAAAAAATTGCTTTGCTCAACGAAGGCAACGATGCGCTGGGAAACCGCAAAATAATCGAGAGCATCACCGATAGCATCCGTTGCGGCGGCTTTACGATTGTCGGTTGCCATTTCCAGATCCAACACGACAATACGCCGGTTAACCCGTTCCCAGTCGTAAATGCCAACAATGGTCTCGATATGCAGGCCGCGCAGAAATATAATATCCATCTTTGAATCCTGAGTTGTTTATTGTGAAGGCATTAATGTAATCACAAATGACACAATCCGCACAACCTTAACTGATAAGAGCATTCTCATGTGGCATTGGCTGTTGGTACCTGTCGCCTATCTTCTTGGTTCGCTTTCCAGCGCTGTAATCACTAGCCGTTTGATGGGGCTGCCCGACCCCAGAGAGGAAGGGTCGAAAAACCCCGGGGCCACCAATGTATTGCGCTTGGGGGGCAAAAAGGCAGCGATCATCACCCTGTTCGGTGACATATTGAAAGGCGTGGTTCCATTGGCAGTGGCCAAGGCGCTTGCCGCGCCGGATGAAGTGCTGGCTGCTGTCGGTTTGGCCGCCTTCCTCGGACATCTCTACCCGGTGTTCTTCGGCTTCAAGGGGGGGAAGGGCGCGGCCACGGCATTAGGCGTGCTGGCAGGCTATTCATGGCTCGTTGGGCTCGCAGCGCTGTCCACGTGGCTGGCTGTCGCTTTCGTGTCCAGAATCTCCTCTCTTGCAGCCCTGACCGCCGCCACACTAGCGCCTGTCTATGTCTGGTTCCTATTGCATTCGCCCGTGTTGACCGTATCCTCGGTGATAACAAGCGCCATACTGTTCTGGCGGCACAAAGACAACATCCAGCGCATCCGGCGCGGCGAGGAAAGCAAGATCGGGCGGTAAACACCTATTTTCCAGTAAGTCAGGACTTACGCAAAACTGCGTAAGTCCTATGAGTTTCTTAGGTCGGCCAAAAAGAGACAGTCGAGGCAAAATTGCGCCGTATGGCAAACTTTAGGCATTCGGCGGAATACGCTTCGCTATTTCGCCTTTATACGAATGCGCCTTACCGCGCGGAAGCTTGGCTGCATACTGCGGATATGGCGGCTCAACTCCGGCGAGCGGATGATTGGTACAAAGAACATCCTCTTGCCGAAACCAATCTCGATGCCTTGGCGCAACAGCTTGAAATCGATGCGTGAGCGGAAGGCTTAGGCTCGACTTAAACTTCCCGGATTTTCAGGCGCAACTCTTCGCGCTTGACGTGAACGAACTCAAGCCCTTGTTTAGACCTTGAAGAAGTTATCAGGCATGATTTGGACGGATGTCTACCGCGATCCCGGCCTAAACTGGGAAAAAGTCAAATTCATGTGCGCGACCCAGCGGATGAAACGGTTTTGGAAGCGGCGGTCAACGGTCAGGCCAACGCCATTGTCACCTTCAACCTGCGTGACTATGGCTCTGCGCCAAAAGATTTCGGCATCGAAGTTTTGCTACCGCGTAACGCACTGAAGAGGTTATTGTGGTGCTTGACAGGCAAAGCAAATCGCGGCAGGTCGGCAATCTTTTGCCGATAACAGCACAGAAGCCTCTGCTTAACATCAGTTAATAGATGTGAGAGGTCGTGACAAGGGTAAATTAAAAGTAGCTTTACTACCGCAACGCCCCTATATTCCTCATAGAGCACCAAGGAGAGCCTCATGCCAACAGAACCCCGCCCCCGTTCCGCCACCGTCTTATTTGTCACCGCGCTGCTGCTGTTTGTGGTCGGTAGTCTTGTGGCTTGGTGGCAACCGCCGCGCTTGTTCCCGTTAAAACCGCAAACCGCCGCAGAATGGTGGCTGCAACCGCTAGAGGACAATGCCTTTCAGCGGATGCCGCGAATTGGTGAAAAGCTGAATGATGTGTTCGTTGTGCCGACGACTGGGGAAGTTTGGGCGGTGGGCAAAAAGGGTTTGATTGTCTATAGTCGGGATGGCGGCAGGACTTGGGAGCGGGCGGAGATTGTAGGAAAGACAGACAAACGGCCAGATTTAAAACGGATTGTTTTCACCGCCGACGGGTCACGCGGCTGGGCGGTAGGATGGAACGGCACGATCCTCGCCACTGACAATGGCGACAAGAATTGGCAAGCCCAGGCCAGTGGTGCCGATGAAGTCCTTGAGGGCATCGCCTTCGCCGCTGACGGATCACACGGCTGGGCGGTGGGATGGAACGGCACAATCCTCGCCACAGACAACGGCGGCAAAAGTTGGCAAGCCCAAGTCAGCGGTACTACTGAAAACCTTGACGGCATCGCCTTCGCCGCCGACGGACTACGCGGCTGGGCGGTGGGATCGCAGGGCACGATCCTCTCCACCGACAATGGCGGCAAGAGTTGGCAAGCCCAAGTCAGCGGCACTAAAAAATGGCTTCACAGCATCGCCTTCGCCGCCGACGGATCACACGGCCGGGCGGTGGGATGGGATAGCGCAATCCTTTCCAGCGGCGATGGCGGCAAGACTTGGCAATCCCAAGCCAGCGGCACTAAAAAATGGCTTCACAGCATCGCCTTCGCCGCCGACGGATCACACGGCTGGGCGGTAGGACCGGAGGGCATGATCCTCGCCAGCGATGATGGAGGCAAAACTTGGCAGGCCCAAGCTATCAAAAGCAACAAACATGAAAGCATAAGGATAGTCACCTACGACCATTCAGAATCTGATAATTCAACCCATGTAGGTTTAAATAACATCGCTTTCACCCCTGACGGCTAGCGCGGTTGGATGGTAAACAACAATACTATCCTCGCCAGTGAAGATGGCGGTAAGACTTGGCAACCTCAAACCAGCGGCACTAATGAAGACCTTTCCAGCATCTACTTCGCCGCCGATGGATCACATGGCTGGACAGCAGGAAGTAACGGCACGATCCTCGCTACAAAGAATAGTGGCGAGACTTGGGAAATCCAAAAGTGGGGCATTGATGAATTGGGCCTTGATTCCGGTGATATAGACCCTCGCTCAGCCGGGACCGATCAATTCCTTTCAGGGATCGCCTTCGCCGCAGACGGATCACACGGCTGGGCAGTAGGAACGAAAGGCATAATCCTCGCTACAGAGAACAGTGGAGAGACTTGGCTGGCCCAAACCAGAGGAACTAATGAAGACCTTTACAGCATCACCTTCGCCGCCGATGGTCAACTCGGTTGGGCTGTGGGATACGGCACGATCCTCTCTACTGGCAATGGCGGCAAGACTTGGCAAACCCAAACTCGTGACAAAACCGAAGTCCTTCTCGGCATCACATTTTCAGCCGACGGCCAACATGGCTGGGCGGTGGGATGGAACAGCACAATCCTCTCCACCGACAATGGCGGCAAGTCTTGGCAAGCCCAAGCCAGCGAAAGTACTATTGGAAAGCGTTCTCGCATCGTTGGCGAGCTTTCTGGCATCGTCTTTGCCGCTGATGGTCAGCATGGTTGGGCAGTAGGATGGCACGGCACGATCCTCGCCACCGACAATGGCGGTAAGACTTGGCAGGCCCAAACCAGTGGCACTAATGAAAGCCTTACCGGCATCGCCTTCGCCGCCGATGCCCAGCACGGCCTAGCCGTCGGCGATAAGCTAACCCTGCTTACCACCGCCAACGGCGGCAAAATCTGGTCGCCGGTCGCTTATCACCGCTATCCCGCCCCTTGGTATTTTCTTGTTTGCTTGTTGTCCTTAATCCTGGCCGCTATAGGCACCCGCCGCCCGCAAGCTCAAATCCTAACCGCTGGTATCGCGGATGTGCTGGCTTCGGATAGTCCTTTGGACAACCCAGCCGCCGACGCTTTGGGTTATGCCGACATTGCCGCCGGCTTGTCGCGTTTCTTGCGCAATCCGAAAACCCTGCCGCCGTTGACGGTGGCGGTGACGGGCGAATGGGGCAGCGGCAAGAGTTCCTTGATGAATTTGTTGAAGGCGGATTTG
>CAIZPP010000306.1 GCA_903934875.1 uncultured Methylococcaceae bacterium | reverse complement strand
GATGTGGGAGTGCAAGGCCTGCCTTGCCTGTAGATGCCCTCGCAAGGCAGGCCTTGCACTCCGGCATCTCTGTCTGGGGGTTTTAGGGTTTCTGCGACCCTTCCGGGGTCGTAGGCTGGTATTCGCAAAATCCGCTGGTTTCGCTGACGCTCAAGCACCGGCGTGAGCTGACAACCCTCCGGGTTGTTAATAGCTGGCGCTCACCCACTTGTGTATAACGATGAGAGCTGGAGCTTAACTGCCATTAAGTTAAGTATTTGATGTTACGCAACCGTGTAGGCTTTAGCCCGGATGTTGTGGAGTGCGGCGACTCGTCGCCGCCTTTTGCGCCCAGCGGCGACGAGTCGCCGCACTCCACAAGTTGCCATCCTCTAGCGATGACTGCGTAACATCAGTTAAGGATTTTCCGTTCGCCCTGAGTCCTGAGCTTGTCGAAGGGTCGAAGGGTGAACAGAAAATCCTACAACATTGATCGTTAAGCCGTTCATGGTTCGACAAGCTCACCACGAACGGCTTAACTTAAATGAAGTTATTTTCGGCTATGTCCTGAGTTTTTTTTATTGGCGCGTATCGAAGACCACAGGGAGAATACGATGAACAGGAAGCCAGTCAGGCCGGTTATCCACTCGGGAACATGCTGGCTCATATCCGTCAGCATCAGCACGGCTAGGGCACCGATGGCGTAATGGGCACCGTGTTCCAAATACAGGTATTCGTCCAGCATCTTCTCCCGCACCAAAAACACCGTCAAGCTGCGCACGAACATCGCGCCTATGGTCAGGCCCAGCAGAATCAGCACCACGTCACGGGTGATGGCGAAGGCTCCGATTACGCCATCCAGCGAGAAGGACGTGTCCAGCACCTCCAAGTAAATGAACGACAGCAAACCTGCTTTGCTTGTGGAACCCTGCGCTTGCCCCGTGTTTTGGAACAGGCCCGAGACGCTTTTCACCACCACATAGAGAATAACGCCCACTATTCCCGATATCACCGCCGCCAATTGTTGGCCCGGCGGCAGGAAGTGTTGGGCGAACAACAGCACAGCGAGGGCCGTTGCCACCTCAATGGATTCCAGTTTGCCGAGTTGGGCCAGACGGTGCTCCAACCATACCAGCCAATGTAAGGACTTGTTCTCCTGGAAAAAGAACGACAGAAACACCAGTAGCAAATACATGCCGCCGAAGGCCGATATTTGCACATGGGAGGATTGCACATTGCTGGCATATTCATCAGGCTGTTGCAAGGCCATCAACGCCACCGCCAGCAAGCTCTGCCCGGTAACCGCCGCGACAATCATCACTGGCAATAGGAAACGCACGCCAAACACGGCAATCACCATGCCCCAAGTCAGAAACCGTCGCTGCCAAACCCTGCTCATATCCTTCAGCACGGTGGCGTTGACGACGGCATTGTCGAAAGACAGGCTCAATTCCATCAGACCTAGAATGGAAGCCATCAACAGACCGTGAGTGCCGCCCCAATAAAAAGCCGCTGCCAGTCCCAGCAACGCAACGAGGATAGAAGAAGTGAAATGCCGCACCGAGTGACTCCATTGATAACAGAAGCAGGTATAGAGATGGTATTATCTTTCAAGTTTTTGTCAAACGAACAAATCAGCAATTCTCATTTTGGCAAAAACGCCGTCATTCCAGCAGGGATGCAGGAATCCAGTCACTAGGACGTGAACCCTCAAGTTTACGTTAGGTTTGCCGTAGCCTGTAGCTTGCCATCCTTGGACGCTGGATGCATACAGGACATCCTTGTCCTGTACCCTTCGGGCGGCGAAGCCGTGCAAATCGGCTATCCTGCCGATTTGTCCGGCATCCATGACCGGAATGACGGGCTATTTCTCACATATCGGCTCAAAATTAGAATTGCTGAGAACACATCTTGCGGAGTATCCAACATGACCCGATTGATTCCACCCATTGCCCTGCTGGCGGCGGCTTCGTTGCTTGCGGCCTGTTCCTTTTCAGACAGTTCGAAAAGTTCCTCAACTTCTTCCGAGAGTAGTTCCGACTTGGCTTCCAGCCCATCCTCGTTGCTTGCTTCCTCAAAGGACAAGAAGAAAGAGGGTTACGAGAAGGATGTGCGCAATTACACTGCGGAATATGTCAAGTCTTCCGACGCAAACATAGAAACTTTTCAAGTTAGGTTGGGTAAAATAGCCGCCCAATATGGCCTGACTCAATGGGACCAAGACAAGTCCACCTATGTTGCCATTGGCAGGGGACTGCGCAAAGCCGGTTTGAGCAAGCCACAATATCAGGCTTTCAAGACTAGCTTAGGCGAGTCGCTGCCATGGAAAATGGAAGCCATTGAGGAAGGCTACCAATAAGCATTCCTCCGCCAACCGCCAAAGCTTGCCGTGCCCGTGCTTATCGACCGTTCCATTTTCCTGAGTGCCCTGCTGATTTTCGCAGCAGGGCCGACTTCCGCCGTGACGCACCTGCAATTCCTTTATATCAATGCAGGGGAGGAAAGTGCGTCAGGCGGTCATGTCGGCCTTAAATTGGGTGACGAGGTCTTTCATTTCCAACATGTCCCGCCAGGGCTGCTGAGGATTAAGCGCGATGATTATGCGCAATTCCGCTTGCAATATGCGCAACGGGAAAACCGCACCATCCAGATGCACCATGTCGAGGTTGCCGAGGAAACTCTGGACTTGCTGCACGAGCATCTAAACCGCATTTTGCTGATAGAGGATGAACAATTTGACAGGCTCGAAGCGCTGGAAAACGACCGCCGGTTGCTGGAAAGCCTGTTGCGACAGGCCAACCGGTTAGAAAGGAATCCCATCATAACGGAACCTACCGACGGGGCGGAGCGGTTGCTGGTGAAGGGGGCAGGGCTGTTCCTGCCCGTTGACGGTCATCAAACCGATGCCACCGGGGAAAAACCCAAGCACTTGGCTGATGCAGGTATCGCCCGGCTGGCGGGCCGGATAGAGGCTGACTACGGCACAGCCTTTCTGCCCAACAAGACCCGTGAGATGGTTTCCCGGCTTGAGACCTTAAAGCCCCAAGCTTATGCCGCAAGCGCCGCCGCCCTTGCGGAAGATGGTTTTCGTCCTGCCGACTATTCTTTTTCCGAGCGTTACGCCGACCTTATGGCTGCTTTGGCGGCGGTGCGGGTGCTTGCATTGGGTTTGCCACTGCGGGACGGGGTATTGTTGCGGCCAAAAGGGCTGGAGTTTCGTTTGAACGAAGCGGAAAAGCTCGGTTTGGGCCACTATAGAAGCCGCTTGGAATGCCAATTGCTGGGTTTGTTGCAAACCAAGCGGACGGACTGGGGCTTTCCTTTGCTGTTGGGCATGGCCAGGCTGGCCGCACTGGATGAGTCCATCGCCTCTGGACATTGGGTGTTTTTGAATCTGGCGGAACCGCGCAGCACAATTGCCGAACCTGAAGCCGGGCACAAGGAAGACAGGCAGGCTGCCTATGCATTGAGCCGCTCCAGATTCTTTGCCGCCAAGTTGGTTTTAGCGGACAGCACAGCAGCCGACGAGTGGGCCTATGGCTATTTGGAACAAACGGCGAACGTTTTCTTTGAGCTAGGCAATGCCATTGCCGAGGGTAGGGCGGTACATTTGGGCGGGATGGATTCCACACCGCTTAATCAGGCTGCTATGGCTTTGCTCCTTCCTGCGATGACCGCCGCCCAATTGCAGGATAAGCTGGATAATTTGGAAGATTACCGGTCTAACTACGAGACTGTTTTGAGCAATTTGTACGCTTACAACCTGATTGGCCGCAATTGCGCCAGCGAAATTTTCCGCATTATGGCTGTTTTTACCCAACCCCTCGAAAAGGTAAAATTAGCCTAATTCTCCCCCGGATCCTTTCGCACGACCTTGTTCCACAAGGCCGGATCACCGCAACTGGCGGCCAAAGCATCAATGTCCACTTTCGG
>CAIZPP010000305.1 GCA_903934875.1 uncultured Methylococcaceae bacterium | reverse complement strand
GGTCAAAGTCGCTGAGATGCACGGTCTGTTTTTGCAAAAGGCGGGAGGATTAGCGCTTATGGTAAACAATTCTGCCGCCTTGTCTAGCCTCTGCTAGGCAGAGGTGCATGGTGGGGGGGTAAATGGTTACACTGCTGAAGCCCCTCTTGATGTATTGACTGGAAGGCCAGTATACTCAAGAACACAAGCAATCTTGAATACCAACAACAGCACTCAACAGCCTCAATCACAGAAACAGGTTGCCCAACAAAATAACAACCAAACATCTCAACCACGTCATATTATGTCTGAGGAAGAATCTGACCCAAGCGTGGCAAGGCTTCACGCATACTTGAATGCTGAACATCAGGAGACTCTTAAGATAGCAGAAAAAGAGAATGAAAGATATAAATGGCAAGAAGAAAAAGCTAAATTAATGGCTAGTTTTAAATCTAGCTTTAGCAAAAGAAAAGACATAGGTGACAAAGTTTGTTCAGGGTCTTCCTCTGATTATGGAAGTTATGTTGAAAACGTTCATAACGACAAAATACAGATAAGGCATAGCGAATCTGGATCAAGCGTTTTAGTGGGCGGTGGTTTTTTTCCTCAAAGATTAGAAATACCAGGAAAAGATACAATTACATGGATTCCATACAATAGTGTCGGTTTGTGTGAATATTATTTACCAATAGTCCAGCATGAACTTATGGACGCTTTTAAAAATTTTGGCAAGTGAAACAACGCGGTAAGCCTCGTTGGGCCGTAGATTGGGGTGAGGAACGAACCCCAACATTTCCAAGCAAAAAACTGGCCTAACGAATAAGGTTAGATTGTGCGAGCGAAGGGCCGTAGGGCGCAATAGCGGTACTCCGTGTATTGCGCCGAATGGGAGGAAGCAAAGAGCAAAAGCCATGCAACCCCCCTTCTTTCTCTGCCCCGCCCGCCCAACCGTTCGCTCAAGCGGACGCGGGGTTACTTTTTGGCTCCGTGGCAAGGCTTTCCCGCCGCGCCGCTTAGCTCGGGCGTTGGGCATAATTAATACAATAATACAACGCCATTGATAACCGGGGCACCAATGTCAAGAGTTCGTCCATGCGTTTTCGTTGGGTCTTCATCCGAGGGCTTAATGGTCGCGAAAACAATACAACTTCTTCTGGATACTTCTTGCGAAGTAACGATTTGGAGTCAAGGTGTCTTTGGCCTAAGTCATGGTACTCTCGAATCATTAGTGGGAGTATTGGACGACTTTGACTTTGCCGTTCTAGTGCTAACCCCAGATGACTTAATTACTAGCCGTCAGATCGAAGGAAGTGTTCCAAGGGACAACGTTTTATTTGAACTTGGACTGTTCATGGGGTCACTTGGACGAACCAGAACCTTCATTGTTTACGATAGGAAGTCCGGACTAAAACTCCCGTCTGATTTGGCTGGCGTTTCAGCGGCAACGTATGAACCTCATGCATCCGGGAATTTAGAAAGTGCGCTCGGAGCAGCGACGACCCGTATAGAACAACAAGTAAATAGACTCGGCCTCCGTGATCCTGAGCGATTCAAACAGATAACGTCCGCAGCGAAAGGTTTCGATAACGCAGCAGTACAGATGCAAAGGCTTATCGAGGTTATAGCACGGTCGAGAAAGGTCGAATTGGATATCATATCGACCCAATTTGGACCAATGATTGAACCAGACAAATTGGAGCAAATGAGACGTGATCTCGTCGAACTTGAGGAAGTGCTCAATGGCAATAACTCGTAACTCGTAGGCGCAATAGGCATAAGCCGTATTGCGCCGAACCGGTACGGGGCAAAGAGAAAAGCCATGCAGCCCCGGCGTCTTCTCTTGCCCCAGCGCCCAACCGGTCGCTCAAGCGGGCGCGGGGTTACGTTTTGGCTCCGTGGCGAGGCTTTCCCGCCGCGCCGCTTAGCTCGGCCGTTGGGCTTACAAAACCCCAACCTACCGCTTCACATCACGGAGAAATATCATGAATACATTCCAGGTTAAAAGAGAAGATTCAATTAATCTTCGTAATATCGTATCCTCAGAGCCTTTCAAGGCAAAGGAGCGAGCAATACAATACGGAGTTCAATATTCTTTAACGTGTGGAATAAAATGCAATGTTCATTATTCAGATAGAAACCCAGAAGCATTGAAAGTCACCATTCAAAACAGAGAAGCGGACGCGAATATAGCCGACCTCTATAGTGGACCCTTACGTCAAGACAGTTTACTGCCTAATTTAAGATGGTAACCGTATCACTTGCAGCGGAACGGCGCTGCCCCGATTCGACTTCTGTTTCCATGCGTGGGGTTTCCTTCTCGCTGAATTTGTCTACG
>CAIZPP010000304.1 GCA_903934875.1 uncultured Methylococcaceae bacterium | reverse complement strand
CGGCTTACTCCTGTTGCGCCTTACCACGTTGAGGGAATCCCAAAAGTGCATTATTATACGCGTTTGAATGATTGGCTAGCATAAATTTCTGGAAACGGTATGTGAAGCATGGAGAAATCTTTATGTACAGCATTTTCATCTTTAAGGTATACCTAATAAAGGATATTCAGCTAACGTTTCAAGTTAACGGAATAGCTTACCCTTTCATTCCAGCTATCAAGTAACTCTTTGATGTTGAAAATGCTGTATCGGCCGGCCAGATTCACAAACCCTATGGGGGGATTTTTTAACGGTTGATCAGGTTCAGGAATTCCGAGCGTGTACTAATATTTTCGCGGAACTGCCCAAGCATGGACGATGTCGTCATGATTGAATTTTGCTTTTCCACACCGCGCATCATCATGCACAAATGCTTGGCCTCAATGACCACCGCCACGCCACGCGGATTGACTGCCAACTGGACGGCATCGGCAATTTGCTTGCTCAAGCGCTCTTGGATTTGCAGACGGCGGGCGTACATATCAACGATGCGGGCGACCTTGGACAAACCCAGCACCTTGCCCCTAGGCAGGTAGGCCACATGGCATTTGCCTATGAAGGGCAGCAAATGATGTTCGCACAGCGAATACAATTCGATGTCCTTAACGATGACCATGTCTTCGGTGTCGGACTCAAAAATCGCGTTATTAAGGATGTTTTCGAGGTTTTTATGGTAGCCGTTGTTGAGGAAGCGGAAGGCTGCCGCCGCGCGTTTTGGGGTATCGACCAGGCCTTCCCGCGTAATGTCCTCGCCAATTGCTTTAATAAGTTGAGAAAACTGCTCTTCCATCATGATTTCCAGAGTGGGTTAGTTTGGCTTAATTATACCGCGCCGATCACGCATTTCTTAACGGGTGTGATTAAAAGTGATGCAGACGAAACGGGAGGTCGTTGAATTTACACCTGGAGTGCAAGGCCTGCCTTGCCCTTAGATGCCCTCGCAAGGCAGGCCTTGCACTCCCGCATCACTTTTAATCGCACCCTATCTTAACCTATAGTTCATGCGGTACGGAAGATTTCATCCGCTGCCAGCACATCAATCCCCGCCTCGCGCAGCAAGCCTGCCGTCTCAAACAGCGGCAAACCCATCACGCCGGAGTAGCTGCCCGAGAGCTTTGCCACGAACACCGCGCCCAACCCTTGGATGGCATAGCCCCCGGCCTTGCCTAAGGGTTCGCCGCTGGCCCAGTAGGCATTGATTTCCGCTGCGTTAATGCGGCGGAAGCTTACCCTGCTGATGGACAGCGCTTGCCAGTGCCGGTCCAAAAGGCGCAACGAAACGGCGCTCAACACCGTGTGTTCGCGCCCGGACAAGCGCTGCAGCATGTCTTGCGCCTGTTCGAAGCCATTCGGTTTGCCAAAGACTGCCCCGTCCAAAACCACCTCCGTGTCAGCGCCTAGCACCGGCAGAGTGGTCCCGCATGACTGTTGCCCCAGCAGGGACTTTTCGGCGGCGACGCGGCGGACATATTGCACAGGGTCTTCGTCGGGCCTTGGGTTTTCGTCGGCCTCCACCGCCAAGGTGTCAAAATCCACGCCGATCTGCGCCAGCAATTCGCGGCGGCGCGGGGAGGCTGATGCTAAAATAATGCGTGCTTCATTCATCGGTGGTAGGGATGGTTGTGGAGAAGGCTCCAAGCGCGGTAAAGCTGCTCGGCAAGCACTATGCGCACCAACGGATGCGGAAAAGTCAGCGCGGAAAGCCGCCAGCGCTCGTCGGCCCGCGCCAGGCAGGCCGGGGCCAGTCCGTCTGGGCCCCCGACCAGCAAGGAGACATTCCGCCCGTCGCCCTGCCAACGCGACAACGCTTCAGCCAATTGCTGGGTCGACCATTCGCTGCCACTTAGGTCCAAGGCCACCACCCGGTCCCCAGCGGGAATGGCGGCTTGCATTTTCTGCCCCTCCTCTTCGACGGCGCGGGCTATATCGGCATTTTTGCCGCGCTTGCCGGTGGGTAGTTCCCGCAGTTTCAGTTCACATTCACGGGGCATGCGCTTGGCATATTCCGCGTATCCTGCAACGACCCAAGTTGGCATTCGGTTGCCTACGCAAAGCAACTGGATTTGCATGGCCTTCCTCTAAATCTCCACCAAGGTTCCAATTTCCAAGGATTGGTTGGAAGGCAGGCTGAAATAGAGAATGGGGTTGGAGGCATTGCGGAACATAAAGATGAACAGCCGCTCCTGCCAGGCGTTCAGCGCGGTGTTGGCGGAGGGAATTAGGGTTTCACGCCCGGTGAAAAACAAGGCTTCATGCAGCTTGAACCTGATGCCCCGGTTATTGATCAAACCCAAAGCATAAAGGATGTCGGGCGACTGGGTAAAGCCGATGTTAATGGTGACGCGGTAAAAGTTTTGCCCAAGGTCTTCGACTTCAAGCCGGTCTTTGGCCGGGACATACGGAATATCTTGCGTCACGACGGTCAGCAGGATCACCTGGTCATGTAATATCTTGTTGTATTCGAGGTTTTGCAGCAGCGCGTAAGGAAGGCTGAGGTGGCGGCTGTACAGAAAGATTGCCGTGCCGGGAACGCGGATGGGAGGGTCTGCTTTAATTTGGTTCATGAATTCGGTCAGCGAAGTGGCGGTGCGCTGCAAATGGTTGACCAGCATTTTCCGCCCCTTCCGCCAAGTGGTCATCAACATGAACAATAAGGAACCGATGAGCAACGGGAACCAGCCGCCATCAACGATCTTCATTGCGGTGGCGCCAAAAAATGCCAAGTCGATGATGAGGAAGACGCCTAGGAACAGCGCCGCGAACTGCCACTTCCATTTCCAAACATCCAAGGCCACAATGAAGGCCAGACAGGTGGTGACGGTCATTGTGCCGGTCACAGCAAATCCGTAGGCGGAAGCCAGGTTGCTGGAGGTTTGGAAGGCCACGACCAGAAGCAGCACAGCAATCAGCAAAAACCAGTTGACGACAGGGGCATAGATTTGCCCCATTTCAGAACTGGAGGTATGGATAAAGCGCTGGCGGGGTATGTAGTCTAATTGCACGGCTTGGCGGGTGATGGAAAAAGCGCCTGAAATGACCGCTTGCGAGGCGATCACCGTGGCCGCTGTCGACAAGGCGATCAGGGGGTAGAGCGCCCACTCGGGTGCCAATAGATAGAATGGATTTGAAATGGCTTCGGGGTCGCGCAGAATTAATGCCCCTTGGCCCAGGTAATTCAACAACAAGGCGGGCATCACGAAGAGTAGCCAGCTAAATTGAATGGGTCGCCTGCCGAAGTGCCCCATGTCGGCGTACAAGGCCTCTGCGCCAGTCAAGGCAAGCACAACCGCGCCTAACGCCAAAAAACCGTGCCACTGGTGCTTGAGAAAGAAATCCAGGCCGAATTTAGGGTGCAAAGCCTGCAAAATGCCGGGGGACTTCATTAGGCTGTCGATGCCCAGCAGCGCGAGGCAGACAAACCAGACCACCATCACTGGCCCGAACAATTTGCCCACCTGATCAGTGCCCTTGCTCTGGAACAGAAACAAACCGATCAAGACAGTGAGCGTCAAGGGTATGACATAATGGTGCAGGCCAGGCGCTGCAACCTCCAGCCCTTCGATTGCGCTCAACACAGAAATTGCCGGTGTGATAATGCCGTCACCGTAAAACAACGCGGCCCCGAACAGGCCAAGGGTAACGATGATGGCACGCTGGCCGGCTTTTCGCCTGCCACGCAAAGCCAGCGCCATCAAAGCCATAATGCCACCCTCCCCCCGGTTGTCGGCGCGCATGACGAAAATGACATATTTCAGGCAGACCACCATCACCAATGCCCAAAAAATGAGCGATATGGCCCCGAACACCGTGCCCTTGTCCGGGGAAAGCCCATAGGCTTGGTTGAAAATTTCCTTTATTGTGTACAATGGGCTGGTCCCAACATCGCCGTAAACGACGCCTAAGGCCCCTAGGGCAAGGCCTGCGAAACTGGTTTTTGCATGGGGTTGGGCTTGCTGATAATCTGGCATGGTGGTTCCTTGATGGGCCGTTGCGATCACGGGGAAGATTCTAGCTTGCGCGGAAGATGTTTTGGATGGACAATAATTTTATTCGCTATGCGCAGAAATAGCGACAAACCCTTTTGATTAATTGATTATAATGAAAATCCACATTTCCCTCGCATGAAAGCCAATTGTGCGATGAGCTTCAAACGCATCTCCTGCGGAACCCAGACCCATGCCCTGTGCCTAGACATCAGCGCCTCCGGCATTCTATTCGAAGCCAGCGAAGCGGTCGAAGTGGGCAGGGCACTGGAAATACGCACATTTCCCGCTGACCGGATCACGCCTCCGATCACCGCCTTGATAGAGATCATCCGCTGCACCAAGACCGATGAAGGCCATTATCGGCTCGTTGGTGTCATCAAGGGTATCAAAAGCCAAGCCCCTGTTGCGAGTTCCGCTTAAGCTATGGCACACCGACATTCAACAATCTAGCAACGCACATTTAAGGGGATTACTATGAACGCAGTGGCAAACCCGCCCGAGACACTCGTCCTGACACCGCCCGAGCCGGTCAAGCCGGTCGCGCCTGAACAGGCTTCCTCCTTGGTCAATCTGGATGGCAACACCCTTGCCAAACTGGACGACAAGGTCAAGTCTTTTGTCGAGAACGTGCTCCAACTGGACTCCCACAGTCCCGAGTTCATCGGCAGAGTCAACAGCATACACGCACTGGGCAGCGACCAAATCCGTTCGGCGGCCAATATATCCAACCGTCTGCTGGAACGGCCTGTGGCCAGCTTGGACACCGGCCTTGGTGATGGTGGTGCCAATGTTTCCAAGAGCTTGCTTGAACTGCGGTCAACCATCGAGAAACTAGACCCGACCAAGCAGGGCGACCTGCTCTCACCACGCAAGTTGTTTGGGCTTATCCCCTTTGGCAACAAATTCCAAGATTACTTCAAGCAGTACCAGTCCTCGCAAAGCCATCTCAATGCCATCATCCAAGCCCTGTACAATAGCCAGGACGAGTTGCGCAAGGACAATGCCGCAATCGAACAGGAAAAGGTCAACGCCTGGGAATTGATGAACAAACTTGAACAGTATGCCAGCCTGGGCAAAAAACTCGATGCGGCCCTGGAGGGCAAGCTTGCCGACATTGAAGCCAGCGACCCGGAAAAGGCGCGGGTGGTCAAGGAAGAGATGCTGTTTTACATCCGCCAAAAGGTGCAAGACTTGCTTACCCAATTGGCGGTGACCATTCAAGGCTATTTGGCCATGGACATGGTGCGCAAGAACAATCTGGAACTCATCAAGGGCGTTGAACGGGCCACGACGACGACTATTTCGGCACTGCGCACGGCGGTCATTGTTTCCCAGGCGCTTGCCAGCCAGAAACTGGTGTTGGATCAAATTTCAGCGTTGAACACCACAACCGGCAACATGATCGAAGGAACCTCCGTCTTGTTGAAGCAACAATCCACCCTCACCCATGAACAAGCGGCGAGTTCCACGGTAAATTTGGAGCAACTCAAACGGGCTTTCCAAAACATCTACGAAACGATGGACACGGTCTCCAATTTCAAGGTGAAGGCATTGGAAAACATGAAGAAGACAGTGGACACTTTGTCGGTCGAGGTGGAAAAATCCAAAACCTACCTTGACCGGGTGCGTGGCGAAAAGGTGCAAGAGACCGTCGCCAGATTACCAGCTTTGCCGGCCAACGAGTTGCAGCTGTAAGGCTCACTGCCATTAAGTTTAAGGATTTTCCGTTCGTCCTGAGCCCTGAGCTTGTCGAAGGGTCGAAGGGTGGACGGTTAGCCAGATAATCCTACCTGCCGTAAACGGTCAGAATGCCATCCCATGTTCTGACCGGTAGCTGCGCACGACGGCTAAAAATGCGAGAAAATCGTAGGCCGCGTGAATGATCATGGGATTCAACAGATTGCGTTCGCCGCCGATATCCATTGCCAAACCAAGGTAAACGCCGGTCAAACCGGCCAATAGGGCGTAAAGGGGGGTGATGGAATGGGCCAAGGCGAATAAAACATTGCTCAGGATAATTCCAGCGGACCAACCCCACCGGGATTCTAGCAGTGGTTGCAGCAGGCCACGGAACAAAGTTTCCTCAGTGAAGCCGGCCAGCAGGCCCAGATAGAGCAGTTCACTCCAATGGCATCCATCCAACAACGGCCCCATCCGGTCAATCAGAAAGCGTTTGATGGTGCGGAGCTCGCCATAAGGTAAGTGGTAGGAGAATAAGAAATAAAAATATAAAGGGACAGTCCCTGCCAAACCCCAGAACAGCGCCTCAGGCCTTAGGCTAAGGTTCGCCAAGGGGTTGACATCCATTATCCAGCCGAGAAGATAGGCGACCATCACAAGGCTGCCTTCAAAGTAGGTGGCGACTTTCAGAAATGTCGTCCGATTGAACGATGGGGATGGGTCGAGCATTGGTGATTACGGGAATTGGTTATATTTTATCTGCCTCACCAGACTCGCTCACTTCAGGCGCAGGCCAGTCCGTCCTCACGCTCAAATGCTGGGGGCTGCCCTTGCCACCGCAATGGCGGGCCAAAGAGATCAGGAACACATCCATTGCCGCATAGTGGGGGAAAACAAGGCGGGTGAAAAGGCGAAGCAGTGGATTGTATACCTTGTCTTTTTCGATGATCGAGAGGATAGTGCCTCCGTCATCCTCGGCGAACAGGTACTCCCAAGCGCCGAAAATGGGAAGTTCTTTCCCCACTAAGCGGGTAACCAGCCGCATATACGGTTCGGACTCGACAATTTGGAGTTGCACTTTTATTTTCGGGGCGCAGTATTCATACCAGCTAGGCTGCCCATCAATTATCGGGCCCGCTTCAACACGCGCCAGTCCGGGCCGCCAATTGGGGTAGTCGGTGAAATTCGTGACTACCTCCCAGACTTCGCTGACCGGGGCATCCAAGCGTTGGCGGCTGGCTGCGACATGTGTCTTGGGCAGGAAAGCACCGACCAGAGCGGCCAGACCGAGCAAAATCAAGATAGCCAGTAATGTCATGGTGTTACAGCGTTTTCCTGTGCTGGCCAGAGGCTACGCCCAAGCCTTGAAAGGATGCCGGGATAGGCTGGTGTTGTAATAGCGCACATCATGGGTGATTTCTTCTCCTACCCAATCGGGTTTTTCAAATTTTTCGTCTGGATGCTCTAACTCGATCTCAGCAACGACCAATCCGGCATTGTCGCCTTCAAATTCGTCGATTTCCCAGACGTGCCGCCCCCTGTTGACAAAATACCGCACTTTCTCAATTAAAGGGTTGACACTCAACGTGTCCAGCATAGCATGGGCGTCAGCCAACGGGATTTCGTACTCGAACTCCTGCCGTTGCGCCCCGATGGTAACGCCCTTGATGTTCATCCAAGCCCGGTCTGGGCTTGTGCGTACCCTGACCGAGCAATGGGTTTCATTATTGAGATAGCCTTGCCGCAGCCGCTCACTGTGATGGGCAACAGTGCGCCAAGATTCGTTCCTCAATAGGAATTTTCGTTCGATCTCCAAGCCCATTGTGATGTTTACTCCGCCATTCTCATGCAATCGGGTCAGTCCGCTCCAGTTGCCCACTCTTCCCAATAGGGTGTGGGATGGAAGCGCTCATGCAGAAAGTCCACAAAGGTTCTGACTTTGGCGGAAAGATGCTTGCGATGAGGATAAACGGCGTGGATTTCCATAGGGGCCGGTACGTAATCCTTCAGCACTGCTTGCAGCCGGCCCTTGCGCAAATCTTGACCGGCCATGTAAGTGGGCAGCAGCGCCAGCCCAAGCCCATTGATGGCTGCCATGCGAATGGCATCGGCGACATTCGCCTCCATTGTGCCAGTGACTTTGATCACAGTAATCTTACCGCTTTCCGGTTCGCTGAACTGCCATTGGTCGCGCGGCGGTAGGCTAGAATTGGTTAGGCAATTGTGTTTTTTCAGATCCTCGGGAGTGGCGGGCGATCCGTGCTTTTTGAAATAGTTGGGTGAACCACAGACCACACGCCCCGAACTGCCCAGTTTGCGGGCGATCAGGCTGGAGTCGTGCAAATCGTCCAAATGGATGGCCAGATCGAAACCCTCCTCTATCAGATCCACATAGCCTGCTTGCAGGATCAACTCCACATTTACATCGGGGAATATCTCATGATACGCGGCAATGGCCGGTGCCAAGTGATAGGCGCCGAAAAACGGTGCGGAGTTGACTTTCAACGTTCCCCTAGGCTCCGTTTGCAGTCGCGTAACCGCCAATTCGGTCTCCTCGATATCGTCTAGTATTTGCAAACACCTTTCCAAATAAACCGCCCCCACCTCGGTCAGGCTTAAGTTGCGCGTGGTTCGATTAAGCAAGCGTATGCCTAGGCTGTTTTCAAGCTGCATGACATGCTTGGTTGCCATAGCTCGGGAAAGCCCCAGTTCTTTGGCGGCAGATGCAAAGCTGCCCGCTTTCGCTACTTTAGTGAAAACGACCATGCTGGTAAGTTTATCCATATCGACAGCACCTCAACTGTTTTGGTTATGGAAACAATACGTAAATTATATTCGTATTGTATCTGATTATTCAATTTTATATAGTCATCATTGAAAAACTTTGCAAAAAGTCTGCTACAGGATACGCAACACGCCATGAATTACAACCCTGTTAGAAATCGGTGTGTCAACGGCTGTAGGCTTTCACTTAATGCTGTGCAATGTTAGACTAAAAAATCATAGCATTCCGTTTGGTTAATCACGCAATGCCTTAGCCAAACGGAGTCTGGCCCTTTACCTGACATCAATCGGAGACTTCGATGACTCACACGCTCCCGCCCCTGCCCTACGACAAGAATGCCTTGGAACCGCACATTAGTGCAGAAACCCTGGAATTCCATTACGGCAAGCACCATCAGACCTACGTCACCAACCTGAACAACCTAATCGCCGGCACCGAATTTGAAACTTCGCCCTTGGAAGATATTGTAAAAAAAGCGACCGGTGGCATCTTCAACAACGCTGCCCAAGTCTGGAATCACACCTTCTATTGGCATAGCTTGTCTCCCAATGGCGGTGGCGCACCTACTGGCGCTCTGGCCGAGGCAATTGACAAAACTTTTGGCTCCTTTGAAAAATTCAAGGAAGACTTCTCCAAGACCGCAATAACCACCTTCGGTTCCGGTTGGGCCTGGCTGGTAAAAAATGCCGACGGAAGCCTTGCCTTGGTTAGCACTAGCAATGCCGCCACCCCATTGACTGCCGGACAAACCCCGCTGCTGACCATTGACGTTTGGGAACATGCCTACTACATAGACTTCCGCAACCTGCGTCCCAAATACGTTGAAGCATTCTGGAATTTGGTCAACTGGGAATTTGCCGCGAACAATTTCGCCGCCTAAGCCCTAAGATTGAAGCCATTGAAAACCCCGCTATCCGTCGTGATAGCGGGGTTTTTTGCCATTCGATTCTTAAACAGATAGTATATCCTATATGGAACTGAAGGTTTGCAAACACCAACAATAAGAGAATTAAAATGAAAAAAACTATCAAGAAAGCTGTCTTTCCGGTGGCAGGTTTGGGGACTCGCTTCCTCCCTGCGACTAAGGCCAACCCTAAAGAAATGCTGCCTGTGGTAGACAAGCCATTAATTCAATATGCGGTGGAAGAGGCATTGTCCGCCGGCATTGAGGTTCTTGTGTTCATCACAGGGCGTAGCAAACGGGCCATTTCAGACCATTTTGACAAGGCTTACGAGCTGGAAAACGAATTGGAGCTGCGCGGAAAAACGGAAACCCTGAAAATTGTGCAAAACATTGTACCCTCCCATGTGACTTGTGTGCACATCCGGCAGGCGGAGGCTTTGGGCTTGGGCCACGCAGTTGGCCGTGCCAAGGCAGTCATCGGCGACGAGCCATTTGCGGTCATTTTGGCGGATGACCTGATAGATGACAATGGCAAAGGCTGCTTGAGCCAAATGGTGCGGTTATTCAATGAATGGCAATGTTCGGTGCTCGGCGTCGAGCGCATCGACCCTAGCGAAACCCAAAACTATGGCATAGTCCGCTCCAATTCCATAGGCAACAACTTAGGCCGGGTTGAGCAAATCGTAGAGAAGCCTAAACCTGAAAATGCGCCATCCAACCTGGCGGTGGTGGGGCGCTACATTTTAACTCCTGCCATATTCGATAAATTGGACCAGGTCACTCAAGGTGCCGGCGGGGAAATCCAACTAACCGACGCCATTGCCCTGCTACTGAAAGAACAGGCCGTGTTGTCCTACGAGTTCCAAGGCAAACGTTATGATTGCGGCTCCAAATTGGGTTATTTGATCGCAACTGTCGAGCAAGGATTGAAGCACGAAGAGTTGAAAAAGGAATTCAAGGCCTATCTCCAAGGGATGACATTCGATTGATATCCGCTAGGAAAGCAGTTCCTGCCACAGCGCCAGGCTGAACATGCCAGCCACGGTGCTGAGGACGACAGTCATGGAGTAGAA
This sequence comes from uncultured Methylococcaceae bacterium, assembly GCA_903934875.1. Lineage (GTDB taxonomy): Bacteria > Pseudomonadota > Gammaproteobacteria > Methylococcales > Methylococcaceae > Methylumidiphilus. Next base: position 26,964 of record CAIZPP010000304.1, on the reverse strand, counting down.
GGCGGTGTCGAGCCGGTAACGGTCACAGAAAACCACGCCTAACATCATGCTCGGCATTCCCGCCTCCATGACCAAGGCCGCGAGTTTTGTGCCGGAAAACCCCAGCCTCTGCCCCAGTATGCTGCCGAAAAAGGGCACTAGCGCCAGCCTGAAGATGACCACCAAAGTGGACAAGGGAACATTACGCCAGTTTAAGGAATGCCAATTCAAACCCATTCCTAATGCGATGAGCATGAGTGGAATGACTGCCGCCGAGAGTTTTTCGAGCATAGCCCCCAGCCAGGGGGGCAGGGCTATGCCGTTTAAATTCAGCAGAACCGCGAGGATAGCCGCCAGCAGGGGCGGATTGGTCAACAGGGAACGCAAGATAGCGTGGCGTTGCTGCGCGGCCTCACCGCCATAATGGAGGCCAATTGCCGCGCCCATGATCAGCACCATTGGCATACTGGCGAACAGGTCGATTTGTATCACTAAGGAGCGGGTCCACGGCCCGAAAGCCTGCTCTAGCACAGGCAGGCCCAAATAAGTGACATTGGGAAAGGCCGTCGCCAATAACGCGGCCCCTAGCACGGGCGGCTGGATGCGCCAGAATCTCGAAACCAGCCACATTATGGCCATACCCAAAACAATCATACTGATGCCGAACAGAGAAATTTTCAGCGCCTCCAGGCCGATATTGGAACGCCATAGCACCGCTAGGATCAGGGCGGGCAACAGCAGATTGAACACCACGGTGGTCAGCACACGCCTAGCCAGTTCGGCATCTAGCCCGCCAGGCTTTATAATTCCCCACGCGATGCCGCACAAAATCGGCAAACCCATTTGCGCCAGAAGCGAAGCCATTTTTCCACCCCGTAAATTTGTCAGTGGGTTTGATTGTATCAAGCATAGTGGCGAAAGCGGGGCAATCCACTGACAACGGAGCCAACATGAACTGTTTACTTTCCGCCAAGCCCATTCCTAATCGCGAGCGCTTGATCATGGCCTTGGATGTTCCTGACATTGAACAGGCCAAAGCCCTGGTCGTGGAAATAGGCGACAGCGTCTGCTTTTACAAAATAGGCTTGGAGTTGTTCATGTCAGGCGGCTATTTTGAGTTTATCGGCTGGTTAAAGGAGAGGGACAAGAAAGTCTTCGTCGATTTGAAATTTTTCGACGTGCCGGAAACCGTGGGCCGCGCCGTGCGGGCGCTCAACGGCACAGGGGTCGAGTTCACCACTGTGCATGGCAACGACGCGATCATGCAGGCGGCGGCGCGTGAGAAGGGCAGCGTGAAAATTTTAGCGGTCACCGTGTTGACCAGCCTGGACCGTGGCGACCTTGACGACCTGGGGTTTGATTGCGATGTGGAAAAACTGGTCGTTTCCCGCGCACGCCGCGCATTGGCCTTGGGGTGCGACGGGGTGATATCCTCGGGCCTCGAAGTGCCCGTGTTGCGAAAGGAAATTGATAACAAGCTGCTGGTCATTTCCCCCGGCATCCGCCCGGTGGAAAACCGCCCGGAGGACGACCAGAAGCGGGTAGTCTCGGTCGAACAGGCGTTTCGCAACGGAGCTGACTATATAGTGGTCGGACGCCCCATCCGCGATGCGCCAGACCGCAAAGAAGCCGCAGAGCGGGTGCAGCGCCAAATCGACTCTGTGTTTGGCGGGTAAAAGCCCAAGACTTACGCAAAGCCCCGCTCGTGCTGAGCCTGTCGAAGCAGGAAGGGGCTTTGTCGGCGGGCTTGGCGTTGAATTTGGCTAGGGTGCGATTAAAAGTGATGCAGACGAGTCCTGTGGTCGTTGAATTTACATTGGGAGTGCAAGGCCTGCCTTGCCTTTAGATGCTTATGCAAGGCAAACCTTGCACTCCCGCATCATTTTTAATCGCACCCACATCGTATTTTAGCCTGTTATTCTGACGGGCAATTGTGCTATTGTTACTATCCTTATGCATAACTTAGACAGCGGTTTCAGCACATCCTACCTGGTAGCCCTCGTGATGGGGCTTTTCAGTGCTTTGCATTGCCTAGGTATGTGCGGCTCTATCATTGGCACGCTGACATTGAGCTTACGCAGGGAGATACGCGAGAACAAGGCCCTGTTGATTCCCTTCGTGTTTTGTTACAACGTTGGCCGGATTACTAGCTACACCGTGGCGGGTTTCCTCGCCGGCCTGATCCACAACGTGCTGATGTTGCCACTTGGCGAGGGTGTGGGCCACCGCATCTTGCAAATTGTTTCCGCATTGATCATGGCCGGGGCCGGACTCCATATCGCCGGGTGGTTTCCCCGTTTTGCCTACATCGAAAAAGGCGGGGTGTTGCTTTGGAAGACCATTGAACCTTACGGACGGCGATTGATCCCGGTGCAAACCATGTTTCAGGCCTTCGTGTTCGGCATGGTTTGGGGATGGTTGCCCTGCGGGCTAGTCTACGCTGCCGTCGGTCTGGCAACCACCGCCGGCAATGAATATCGCGGGGCGTTGACGATGCTGGCTTTCGGCATAGGCACCTTGCCGGCCGTGGTCGGCGTAGGCATCGCAACCAGCTTGATGGTGCGCTTGTCCAGCATGAAAAAATTTCGCCAAGTGGCCGGTGTTTCGTTGATGCTGCTTGCCCTGCTGGCTGCTTTCCCGTGGCTCAACCCCGGTGTGTTGCACGGAATCCATGCCCATTTTTGAATCGGCCACGCTATCAACGGGGTGTGAGCTTTTGAAAAATTATGCTAAAATATATAGATATTAACTAAGCTGGCGTAGCTCAGTTGGTAGAGCAGCTGATTTGTAATCAGCCGGTCGCGAGTTCGAATCTTGTCGCCAGCTCCAATAATTCAAAGGCTTGCAATCATGCAAGCCTTTTTGTTTTTGCTAAAAGTGTCTTTCGTTGCCGTTATGTATTTGCTGGGTAATCATGACTGAAACAATCCACTTAATGCATCGCTTGGCCTCCCGCTATGTCTGGTGGAAGACACCGGATGAAGCCATGCAATTCCCCCGGCGGGTCATGGCGCAACTGATGAACATGGGTGACTTCGACGATATGCGGGAACTGGCTGAAACAGTCGGCAAGGACGCGTTGCGGGATGTGTTGCGACAGGCGGAAGCAGGGGAATTCAACGAACGCTCTTGGCATTATTGGCATTATCGCTTAGGCTTGGCCGAACTGGACAAAGTTCCGCCTTTGCCTCATAGGGAATTGCCGTGAGTAAGTTATTCACGCACCGTATGGAGTGTTTGCCGCCCGCCCAAAGACAGCTTTGGCCGCACTTAAAACCCGCCGCACCACTGGGTTACGTCTTATACGGCGGCACTGCCATCGCCTTACGCCTCGGACATAGGGTATCGGTGGATTTCGATTTTTTTAGCAATCATGGTCTGGACATCAAAGCGTTACATGCCGCAATGCCTTTCCTCGAAGCGTCCACGGTTTTGCAGCAGCAGCCAGATGGTTTGACTGTTTTGGCTCAACCGGCTGGCGGGGAAAGCCCGGTGAAGCTTTCCTTTTTTTGTGAAATTGATTTCGGTAGAGTGGGCGAACCCCAACTAACCGAAGATAAGGTCTTGCGAGTAGCCTCGTTGGATGATCTATTGGCAACCAAGCTCAAAGTCATTTTGCAACGGGTTGAGTCCAAGGATTACAAGGACGTAGCGGCATTAATCGCGGCGGGTGTGTCATTGGGCAGGGGCTTGGCCTCCGCAAAGGCCTTGTTCGGCCCCGCCTTCCAAGCTAGCGAAAGCCTCAAAGCATTGGTTTACTTTAAAGGCGGAGATTTGCAAACATTGAGCGATAAGGAAAAAAGTATACTGGTCGAATCGGTCACACGGATCGAAACTCTGCCAATGGTTGAGAAGGTGTCCAGCCGATTGATATGACCCGTAATCCGGGTTTGAACGGCAATAAGGCTTTCAAGGCCAGCAAGTTATCGACCTTAATTAGCATATTGTCGCGGGTGATTCTTGGGCAATAGCAATACTTTATGTGTCCGAATTCATTCCGTCAATCCCCTAAAATCTTGTCCTCCAAAATCCTGCTTCGTGGCTTCGGTAGGAATTTCGTTCAAATGAAGTTGCCGACTCTCCAAAAAACCTAGCGTCACCTTTTCGCCTTCCACGTCAATCGTAAACGCACGGGTGCTTTCGTAAACGGAAAAACCATCCAGTCGTGCCGGTTGCGCCAGCAGGTCGAAACAGCCCAAATTAGCCAAGGTTTCCCGTTCCAGTAATTGGGCCTTGCCTTCAAAATCAAAGCATAATTGCGGCAAAGGGGCAAACACCACGCCTCTGGCACTGGGGGCAAGCAGCGCGGCCCGTTGGGTATGGTGTCATTCTATTTGCTCTTGCACGCGGGGTTGATGCTTGCCGGTATAGGCGGACAGCAAAAATTCCTCTGCTTGCTCGGTCATTTCACCCCGCACGATGACGGTGACACCGTTCATTGTCGGGCGTACTTCGATATGTTCCTGTAATTCTTCAGGGATAGGCAAAGCCGGTGCGATGGTCGCAGTCATGACAAAATCAGGCAATAGCGGCAAGGGCTGGGTGTTGGCATGATCCAAATCCAATTCATTTTGTTGCGGCGGTTGAATCGCCAATACCGCTTCATACCGCTCGAAACCCATGTTGTTCACCAGTTTGTCGGTGATTTGCTCCGCCGCCTCAGAAAAACTCGCCGCCAGCACATTGGCATACGCCTTGTTCAACTCCGGCTGGCTCCGCGCCTTGGCGTAGGGCATCCGCAACACCCGGCCCAAAAGCTGTTCCACGTCTTTGGCCGAACGTGATTCTTGCAAGGAACACAGCACATAGGCAAACGAACAATCCCAACCTTCCTTCAAGGCTTCTACGGTGATGACATAGCGCACCCGGCAAGTTTTATCCATCAGGTTGATGCCGTTCAATTCCTTCTGGCTACCCGTGGCGACGGCGATTTCCTCTTTGTCAATTTTCTCGCCTTCTTCGCTGACAAGGTGTTTTTTCAACACCTCCACGGTAACATCTCCGCCTTTCGCCTGGGCCTGAAACAGCACGATAGGCCGAATGTAGTCCGTTTCCCGTTGGGCTAGGGTTTCCAAGTGCTTCCGTGTCAATATTGCATCGCGCACCGCGTCTTTCCAGCCGGTGGGGTGTTCAGCCAGCACAATGGGCAGTTTTATCATGTCCTCGGTTTTCAACGCCTGTGCCGAAACGTGATACAGCACATTGCGAAACGATTGAATGGTGGTGACAATCACAATGGCTTGCTGCCCCACGTCCAAGGGGTTGACGGTCGCCAGTTGTTCAAGGTCGCACACGCGCACCCGTTGCTTGAAATAGCCTTCTAGTGCCTGCCGGTAGGGATGGCGGGGGTTGTTCAGGGCTTCAATGGTTTGGCTGCGAATCGCATCCGCAGGGGTCAACCAGAGTGCCACGGGGGAATCCGTGTCATTCAGTGCCTTGCCCGCTTGCGCAATGGCATGAGCCGCCAATAGCGTCTTGCCGCCGCCAGTGGGGATGCGCAGACACACGCAAGGCACTTCGCCAAATGCCAGGGCGTGATAAAGTGTTCCACTTCGGCCCTGCTTCGCCATCGCCTCGCGCCATGCGGCTTCCACGCCGACGATGCGGGTTCGGTGCAAGAACGTAATCAGTTCCGTCAGTGCCTTGTCTTGGTAACCCTTGAGTTTCAACATGATTAACGAATCCACTCAAATTCGGCTAATCCGGCTGCTTCCAGCGGGTCGAACTCATGATGGTCGGCGGTTATCAGTGTTGCGCCATACACTTGGGCAAGCCCCAAGGCAATCGCATCGGCCAGGGACATTCGGTTTTTGGTTTTGAATTTTGCTGCCGCTAACAGCATGTCTTTGTCCAACTGGTATACCATTTCCACGGGCCAGCTTAACAGCTCGTCCAGCGTCATCTTAACTTGGGTCATGGAACCGGACCGGCGGGCCATGTCGTAACAAACCTCAAGCGCGTTGACGGAAGACATGAATATTCGGGCATCGCTTGCCATCAAAGCATCTACCCTTTCTGCGCCGAGTTCGTTATTCAGTGCCGCCAATGCCGCGCAAGCATCCATGACATACTGCTTCATCGCTCCAATTCCTTCTCTTCCTGCTTATGGGCGATAAATTCATCCACACTACTTAAAATCCCTTTGTACTTTCCACGTGATGCTCGAAAATTCTCCAATCGTTTTGCACGTTCTTCCACCGAGAATGGTGATGCTTGGGATGGCAAATCAGCCGAGTTGTTTTTTGATTTCAACACATCTAACTGTGCCGCCATTAGCTCCGGCGGAACAACTGCATTCTCAATCGCATAAAGTGTGTTCAAACGTGCCTTAATGACGTTCGGATCATGAAATTTGATGAAGTTTTCCACTGCCCGGACAATCAACTCATTGCGGGAAAGGCCCATGCGGGATGCAAGCACCTCGGCGGATTGGAAGAGTGAGTCTGGAATCGAAATAGCTGTTTTCATTTTTTCTAACCTCTAGGGCTGTGAGTCTCACCTGATAGTTTGGTTTAACTTTGACTTTCACCACATCAAGCAACATACAGCGTTTTCAACATCAAAAAGTTACTTGATAGTGGGTATGTAAGCACAGGTTATTCGATTAAACTGAAGGGTTAACGGAATGTCTGTTTTAGGTATTTTTTTAAGATGAAAACGCTGTACATAAAGATATTTCCATACTTCGTAGACCATTGTCATAAATGTACCTGATAAAAAAGATTCTTCAGCTATTCCGGTTAAGTACGCTAAATTAAACCATCTTGTGTGTATGTGCTTTGCAACATGATATAACCTAAAAGTAACTCTTTGATATTAAAAATGCTGTAACTTTTAAACATGAAAACACTGTACTATCGCGTCGGTATATCGTAGGGAATCTGCCGGAACTCAATGCGCTCCGCACCCAGCCCCGCCTCGCCTAGCCATTGCATGGACTCGCCGTAAATCACCTTGGGTCCATCGTGCGGGTATAGTGGACCCTCATGTCAAGATAGTTTACTGTCGACCTACGACGATTCTTTTTGGAGTGTCAAGGCTTGCCTTGACAGGCAAAGCAAGCTTTGCCACTCCATGCGTAACATCAGTTATTTAGGTTTTGAACATGGCTGGGACTCGTTTTTCCCCTGCCTTCCGCATTTCCCAAGCTTCCTTAGCGGGTGTTTCCGAATAACTGACATGGATGGGCCTGCCTTTGCCATAGCAATATAGCCGATCATAGGGTAGGTTGGCGATGACCCAGCGGGCAACTTCTTCCATGTCTTCATCCTCGACGATGAAATCCACCGCCGCGCCTAGGCGCGGGCAGACGGGTTCGCCTTTGCGGTTCAATTCACAAGAAACATGTTGGTCCAGCTTGGGGGCGATGCGCCCTGGTATGCGCCGGGCTAGTTCCGGCGAACTGAAGCCGTAGGTGAGCCTGATCGGGCCGTAATAGTCGATGAGGGGGTCGAGGATGTTGACGGCCAGGTCATACAGTGCGGTATAGCTACCCGGTTGTTTGGGGAGATTGGGCAGGCCGGTTTGGGCTTGGGTTGCACCGCATTCTATCAACTGGCGATAGGTGAAGTGCCGACCGCAGGGGCTGTCCGGACTGGGCAGGTTTTGGCTGCGTACAAGAATGAAATCCACTATGGACCAGCGGGCGGCCGCAAGCCGGGTGTCGAAATCGGCGGGCTTGGGTCCGTAGCCGTCGAGATTGAACAGCTTCAAGTTTTCCAAGGCTTCGTCAAAAGCCAGTTGCTCGGCATAGTTCGACATCTCTTCGTTGAGAAAACGGGATTTGCGGTAAAGATAGGGTGGGGTATGTTCGCCGCCATATTCAAACACATCGAAATCCTGCTCGCGCAGTTTCAGCTTGACCCGTTGCAGTAATCGGGGCAGGGGCTTGCCGAGAAAGTCGTCAAAGCACAGCAGCGTGAGCTTACCGGAGCGGATGTGGATTTTGATTAGGTCGGCGCTTTCCGGGTCGCCATAGAGTTTTAGTCCGCAAGCCACATATACGCGCAGCACCGGAGGCAGTTGCGGAATCAGGCTGGTGTGCAATTGCAGCGACTGGTTTTCGTAAATCCCCCCTTGCCCCCCTTTTGCCAAGTTGTGAGTTTCGAGGTTCCCAATCCCCCCCTTTGAAAAAGGGGGGTTAGGGGGGATTTCTTCCAGCCAACCCAAACCCTGTTCGGATGCCACGCGGCAGGCTGCGGCAATGGTTTCCGGGTGGCCTGCCGCGAACAGCAGCGCCTTGCCTGCTTCCAAGGCTTGCCGGTAGTCGCCGAAGAAGGCTTTGATGTCGCGTTGCAAACCGGCCTCCAAATGCCGGTAGGCGGGGCGCTGACGGAATTGAAAGTCGGCGCAATAAACCCGGAGATTGTCCAGTCGGGACAGGCGGGCCTGTTCGAGTATGGCTTCGGCATTTTCCTTCCTGGACTGGATAAACCGCAATGCCGCCGGGATGGAGACGAAGTGTTGCACCAAGGCTTCGGCATCTGTTATTTCGCTACGATCCGGCAACCGGCCCAAGCTAATTCGGGTTTCCCAAAGTGCTTCCAATACGGCTTGGCAGGCTTGGTATTTGGCATTGGCCTTGTCCGCTGGCAATGGCTGGTCCGGGCGCGACAATCGGGTGAATTTAACTACATTGCGGCGGTTTTCTTGCCGCCCCAATAGAAAGCGTTGCTCCAAGTCTTGATTTTTAAACACATAGAAAATCCCAGGGGCAACCGGCACTGGCTCGGCATCCAGCGCCTCCGCCAGCCAACAGCACAGTTCGGCTTGGGTGTAGTATTTCTGAAAGGTGTTGCGCGCGGTCAGCACCCCGTCGCCATAGGGAACGCCACGGATGGATTCCGGGTTGGCTAGCATCGCCGACACCACCAGCAATTCTTCAGCCAAGACGTATGCGCCTTGCAAGGCTTCCAAGCGTTCCACCGGGTCTTCAATGACATTGATGACATAGAGATGTTGTGCGACAATCTTGCCTATGGATTCCATCTTGGAACTTTTGTCTTTAGTAGTGTTGGAAAGTTTTGCTTGGTTGCGGCTAGAATGATATCCCCCGTTTCCGCCCGACCCTAGCTCACCTTGTTCAAGACAGAAAATCCGGCTGGTGCTTGATGAGCAAGATTGTCTTGCCAGCGGCTTTGAATCCGGCAAGGCGTGCTGCCAACAGTTCGCGGTATTCGGGGCTAATGCCGGCGACCGGTTCGTCGAGCAGCAGCAGACTGGCGTCCACCGCAGAGCAGCAGGCTAGGGTGAGCAGTTTTTGCTGACCGTAGGAGATTTCAGAGGCAGGTTGCTGAGCGACGGTTTCGAGGAAGAATTCAGCCAGCAGGGCTTCGGCTTTGTGCTGGTGAGCGGCATCCTGCCTAACCTTCAACACTTCCAAGTTTTCGCCTTCGATGAAGACATGCTCGGCAGTGTCGAAGTTGACCGACAAATCCGGCTGCGGTCGCAAGGTGGCAGAACCGGGTGCTCGGAGTAGCTTGTACGCCGCCGACTTGCCCGGCGAGTCCAAATGATAGCGTTCGCCTTTTTCTAAAACAAGTTCCTCCCCCAAGGTCCGCTTGAGTGCCTACATCCGCGCTACGGCTTTCAATAAACCATCTCTTTCTTGATGGACAGGCAGCCCTGCCCCGCCGGCATCAAAAATACCCTCAAATATGCTCCGCCATCCAGCATGGTGATGGTTTCGCCTAGTTTGCCTGCGAGGGGAAAGGTAGGGAAGGCCCGTTGGGCTACATCTTCGCATTGATTGGCCCAATAGGAAACCGTCTCATACAAGCTGCCGCAGCCTCCTCCTGCGCCGGGGGCGAAGCTGGCGCTAGCATAGCTGGAGGCACCTTTCGCTTGGATTTCCAGGGAAGCCGATGCAATATGGTGGTTGGCATCGGCGGGGGCGATGAATAAATAGGCCCCGCTTTTACTGTTGGCGGTGAGGAAGTCTGTCACCTGCTGGATGCGCGGCACACAATCGACAATCCCGGCATTGGCGGCAGTTTGCGCCAAGCCGTTGAGCTTGGGTTGGGCGGGCGGGAGGGTCTTCTTCACCTTGTGGCGGGTGGATGGCTCGGCCTTGACCTCCCCCGCCGGCGTCGCACGCTCTGGATCAATGCCTGCGGCACTGCCGCCATACGCCACGACGGCCAGCGCCAAAATGCAATGCCACAGCGAAATTTTTTTGTGCATGGGAATATTCCTCAACATACTGCGTATTCAACATCAATCAGTTGCTTAATAAGGCGTATGGGTGTTGCTAGGGTATTTTTTAAGTCTGATACAGCGTTTTTATCTTAACAAAGAAAAATAATAAAGGACACTCAAGCAAACCAGCAATTATGTGAATTGCTTAGCAAAACAATATAATTTAACAAGTAACAAACTGATATTAAAAACGCTGTATGTCGATTTCGGCAGCAACCCTGTTGAATGAAATGGAGCAATGACAGACAATAACCAGTCAGACTAGTTTTGGAGATTCATCATGCGACAATGGGCTTTACAAGATGCCAAAGCGCGTCTAAGTGAAGTGGTGCGATTGGCGACCGAACACGAACCACAGGAAATCACCCTGCGCGGCGAACCGGCGGTGGTGGTGCTTGCACGAGTGGATTACGACCGATTGACCGCACCAAGCGAGTCACTACTTGACTTTATGCGGCGATCCCCACTCTACGGGGCGGAAGACATCGAGTTTACCCGCGACCAAAGCCTGACACGCGAGGTAAAGATTTGAACTACCTGATCGATACCAATGCGCTATCCGAGTTGACAAAACGGAAACCTCATCCTAGTGTGGCGCATTGGTTTGCCGAGCAGCCAGCGGCAACGCTTTACCTCTCCGTGCTGACCCTAGGAGAACTGCGCAAAGGGATTGCCGCCATGGTGGAGGGTGAACGCAAGCAAAGCTACCTTCATTGGCTGGAAAATGACGTGCCAGCCTACTTTTCTGGGCGCATCATCCCCGTAGACACACGCATTGCCAACTGTTGGGGTCGGCTTTGCTGCTCTGCCGGACGAACATTGCCCGCCATTGACAGCCTACTCGCCGCCACCGCCATGAGTCACGACCTGACGATGGTCACGCGCAATGTGCTTGACTTCAAGCTGTCAGCGCTGCGGGTAATCAATCCTTGGCATGAACCGTTGGTAAGATGATGAACTTACAATACCGTTTGCAAAAGGGGGGCAAGAGGGATTGAAAGCCGAAACTCCAATGGCAGAAGGAAGCGAATCCCCCCTAACCCCCCTTTTGCAAAGGAGGGGACTGGTAGAATCATTTCTGAAAATCGTCTTACTGGCCTGCGGCTCCCTTGTGCTGTTCCTCACAGCCTGTTCGGAGCCGAAACCGGTGGCGGAAATCCCCCGCCCCGTGCAAGTAATGACCGTCACTTATGCCAACACCCTAGCCACCGCCCATTATTCCGGTGAGGTCAAGGTGCGCCACGAACCCGCCCTGTCCTTTCAAGTGCAGGGCAAGCTCGCCAAACGGTTGGTCGATGTGGGGGCCGTGGTTAAACCGGGCCAACTGCTGGCCACGCTGGACCCTCCCGACTATCAACTCAACCAAGCCGAAGCCGCCGCGCAACTGAACGCCGCACAGGCGGAACTCAGCCAGGCCCGCAAGGATTTGCTGCACGCAGGCAATTTGCTGGCGCAGGAACTGACCAGCCAGGCCAGTTTCGAGCGCCGCGAAGATGCCGTACGCGCTGCCGAAGCCCGTGCCGCCCAGGCCCAAGCGGCATTGGGCTTGAGCACACGGAAATCCGCCTACGCCGAGCTTCATGCGGAACAGGCCGGTGTGATTGCCGCAGTGGAGGCTGAATCCGGGCAGGTGGTTGCAGCCGGACAGACTATCTTCCGGCTGGCGCGGACGGAGGAAAAGGAAGTGGTGGTCAACGTGCCCGAAAACCATCTGGAAGACTTGCAAAACGCCAGTGACATCAAGGCCAGCCTATGGGCAAGGCCAGGATTTTTCTATGCGGCCAAAATACGCGAAATCTCCCCCGGCGTCGATGCCACGCTCCGCACCTTCACGGTCAAGGTGTCCATTCTTGCCCCTGATGAGGAGATGCGCATGGGCATGACGGCGACAATCCATGCCCAACGCTTAGAACCCCGCCCCGCCGCTTGGCTGCCACTGACGGCAGTGACCCAACAGGATGGGCAGACTGTGGTGTGGGTCTATGATGCCGCTACGCAAACAGTCCACACGCAAGCGGTCAACCTGGCCGGTTACACGGATGAGAACGCAAAAATTACCGCCGGTGTCACAGCGGGCGAGCGGGTGGTCAAAGCGGGTGTGCACAAGTTGCTGGCCGGGGAGAAGGTACGCCTAGTGGAGGATGCCCGGCCATGAGCGGCTTGAACCTTTCCGCCTGGGCCTTGCGCCACCCCTCGTTTGTCGCCTATCTGATTGCTGTTTTCATGGTTGGGGGGTGCTTTGCCTACCTGACACTAGGCCGTGCGGAAGACCCCGACTTTACCATTAAAACGATGGTCGTCAGCGCCGAATGGCCAGGGGCAACGGCGCGTGAAATGGAACTCCAAATCACTGACCGCTTGGAAAAAAAACTCCAAGAAACGCCTTGGCTGGATTATGTGCAAAGCTATTCAAAACCGGGCAAAAGCCTGATCTTCGTCAATCTGCTGGATTACGCCCCCAACAAAGAGGTGCCGGATGCCTGGTATCAAGTGCGTAAGAAACTGGGCGATATTCACCGCGACCTTCCAGACGGGGTCAAAGGCCCTTTCTTCAATGACGAATTCGGCGACACCTATGGAACCATTCTGGCATTCACCGGCGACGGGTTTTCCCCAGCCGAGTTGAAAGATATCGTAGACGATGTGCGCCAAGAGCTGCTGCGCATTCCCAACGTCGCCAAGGTTGACCTCATCGGTGTGCAGGAGGAAAAAATCTTCATCGAAATCTCCCATCGTAAATTGGCCAACTTAGGCATAGACCCCTTGCTTATCGTGCGGACCTTGCAGCAACAAAACAGCATGAACTCCGCCGGCAGCATTGAAACAGCCAGCGACAAAATCTATATGCGCGTCAGCGGCGACCTCAAATCGGTGGATGCCGTCCGCGAGATTGGCATTAATGCCAATGGCCGCCAGTTCCGCTTAGGCGATATTGCGCGAATCTACCGGGCCTACGCCGACCCGCCCACGCCCAAGTTTCGCTATATGCAAGAAGATGCCATTGGCTTGTCCATTTCTATGACCAAAGGCGGCGACATTCTAAAACTAGGCGCAGGACTGACGGCGGAAATCGCCAAGCTAAGCAGGAATCTTCCGGTCGGCATCGCCATACACCCAGTGTCCGACCAACCTAGGGTGGTGCGGCATTCAGTCAACGAGTTCATGAAGACCCTAGCCGAGGCGGTGGCCATCGTGTTGTCGGTCAGTTTTCTATCCTTAGGGTTGCGCACCGGTCTGGTGGTGGCGCTGTCCATCCCGTTGGTGTTGGCCATCACTTTTCTGGCGATGTTGATCTTTGGCATAGACTTGCAGCGTATTTCCTTAGGGGCGCTGATCATCGCCCTTGGGCTTCTGGTTGATGATGCCATCATCTCGGTGGAAATGATGATAGTGAAAATGGAGCAAGGCATGGACCGCTTCACAGCCGCAACCTACGCCTATACATCCACAGCGTTTCCGATGCTGACCGGCACTTTGGTCACCGCCGCCGCCTTCATGCCGGTGGGCTTTGCCAAATCGTCCGCCGGGGAGTACTGCTTCAGCATCTTCGCCGTGGTCGGGCTTGCCTTGCTGGCCTCGTGGTTTGTCGCCGTCCTCTTCACGCCTTATCTTGGCTATATGCTGCTGCCCGATGTCAAACTTGCGCAGAAACACAACGAGACGGAGGTTTACCAGCGCGGCATCTACCCAAAATTCAGGGCCTTGGTCCAAGGATGCCTGGCCCGACGCTGGCTGGTTGTCGGAGTAACCTTGGCTCTGTTCGTTTTTTCCATTGCCATGTTCCGTTATGTGGAACAGCAGTTTTTCCCTTTCTCAGACCGCCCTGAAGTGTTGATTGATCTTTGGCTACCGCAAGGCTCTTCAATTTTGGCAACGGAACGGGAAACTAAAAAGGCCGAGGCGCTGCTGCGGGGCGATGCTGATATCGTCAACTTCGTCAGTTATGTGGGCACTGGGTCGCCAAGGTTTTATCTGCCGCTGGACCAGCAGCTCGAACATGACAATTTTGCCGAGATTGTTGTACTGACTCATGATTCCACAGCCCGCGAGCGGGTGCTGGCGCGTTTGCGGAAAGCCTTCGACAATGATTTCACCTTGATGCGCGTCCGTTTGAACCGCTTGGAGAATGGCCCGCCGGTAGGCTTTCCCATCCAATTCAGAGTGAGTGGACGCGATATCGATAAAATTCGCCCGATTGCCGAAGCAGTCGCCAGCATCATACGCGGCAACCCCCACACCAGGGATGTCCATTTGGACTGGGGCGAACCCAACAAAGTGCTTTACCATGAGGTGGACCAATACAAGGCGCGTACATTGGGCATCAGTTCGCAGGATATTTCATTCGCCTTGCACACATTCCTGTCCGGCTTGGACATCACCGCCTACCGCGAGGACAACAAGTTGATCGAAGTGCTAGGACGCGCCGAGCCTAGTGAGCGTAGGAACCCCGCACTGGTGGAGGAAACCAACATTCATACAGCGAACGGCAAAAGCGTCCCGTTAAGCCAATTGGTTTACACCCGCCCCGGTTTTGAGGACGGGATTATCTGGCGGCGCAACCGCTTCCCGACTTTCACCGTGCGCTGTGACATTCGCGACGACGTGCAAGCCCCGGATGTGGCGGCCCAAATCGAGCCATTACTGGAACCGCTACGCGCCAAACTGCCGGATGGTTATCGGATTGAACTGGGTGGGGCAGTGGAAAGCAGCCAGAAAGCACAGGACTCGATCAACGCAGTGATGCCGGTGATGCTACTGACGGTGGTGACCTTGTTAATGATCCAGTTGCACAGTGTGCGGAAAACTATACTGGTTCTGCTGACAGCGCCCCTGGGGATGATAGGTGTCACGGCTTTCCTGCTATTGCTCAAGGTTCCGTTCGGATTCGTCGCCACTTTGGGGGTCATCGCCCTGGCTGGCATGGTGATGCGCAACTCGGTCATCCTAGTGGACCAGATCGAACACGATATCGCCGCCGGACTTACGCCATTGGATGCCATCACCGAAGCGACCGTCCGGCGTTTGCGTCCGATTCTGTTAACCGCCGCCGCCGCCATCTTAGCCATGATCCCACTCTCCCACAGCGAATTTTGGGGGCCGATGGCCGTGGCCATCATGGGTGGGCTGTTAGTTGCCACCGTATTGACCCTGTTTTTCCTGCCCGCACTGTACGCGGTATGGTTCAACATCGCACGCAAGGCATGAGGATGGCCTACACGGCGATTAGTTTTGGAGTGTCAAGGCCTGCCTTGTCAGGCAAAGCGGGCTTTGCCACTCCCTGTGATTAATTTTGCGGATCGTTCCCACGCTCCGCGTGGGAATGCCTCCACGGACGCTCTGCGTCCGACTATTTGTTTGAGGGGAAAGCTATGGTCATTGGAGAGAAACTCAACGCGGAGCGTCGAAGGCAGCATTCCCACGGAGACCGTGGGAACGATAATAAAGTATTGTATCTCGCAGTCCGTGCCCGCTGCTGCGGCATCTTATTGCTTAACTTAATCGCAGCAGGCTGCACGGTAGGCCCTGATTACCATCCACCGGTTGTGGCCACGCCTAAGCACTGGGCGGCAACCCTGCCCCAATCAGCCGGTGCCAATACCGCCAACTTGGCCCACTGGTGGCTAGGCTTCAAAGACGGGAAACTAAATTCACTGATAGAACGGGCCTTGCAAGGAAATTTGGATGTGCAAATGGCGAATGCCCGCCTAGGCGCATCCCGCGCCCAAAGCGCGGCAAGTTCGTCCGGGCTTTGGCCACACATTAATGCTTCCGCCGGTTATCAACGCGAGCGGCTCAGTCCCAATGCTTTAAAAGGCATCTTGGGCGGGGCTGTCCAAGGCGGGAGTTCAAGCTCCGGGCTGTTGTCGTCACTTGGCCCCATCGGCACCCCGTTCAACCTATTTCAAGCCGGTTTCGACAGTTCTTGGGAATTGGATTTATTTGGCGGCATCAAGCGCCAGCAAGAGGCCGCGCAAGCCAATGCCGAGGCTAGCGAGGAAAGCCTGCGTGATATCAAAATTACCCTGACGGCTGAAGTGGCACGCAATTATCTGGAATTGGTGGGCTTGCGACGCCGCTTGGAAATTGCCCGGCAGCGTTTGGAAAACCAGCAAAAAACCCTTAGCCTTGCCGATCACTCATACCAGGAAGGCTTTGTCGGCGCTTTGGATGTCAAACGGGCAAGCAGCGAACAGGAGTCGGTTGCAGCCGCCATCCCCGAGATTGAGGCCCAAATCAACAACCACCGCCATAGTCTGGCGCTGCTTTTGGGCCTGCAACCGGGCGCACTAGAACGCGAATTAGCGGCACCGACGGCAGGCATCCCCGCTCCGCCGACTTTGCCAGTCGGGGCACCTTTGGATTTGCTGCGCCGTCGGCCCGATATCAGGAAGGCGGAACGGACGGTGGCTGCGGCCAATGCATCGGTGGGGGCTGCAGTGGCGGAGTTGTTTCCAAAAATCACCCTGACCTCCAGCGTGGGCTTGCAAAGCCAGAGCTTGGGTGACTTCGCCAGTTTGTCCAGCGGCTTTTACGGGTTTGGCCCCCGCCTGTCCTTGCCACTATTTCAAGCCGGTCGCCTGCTGGCTAATATTGAATTCCAAGAGGCGGGAACCACCGAAGCGCTTAAGGCTTATGAAAAAACTGTTTTGTCCGCCTTCCGCGAAGTGGAGGACGACCTGTCCACGCTGAATGGCGAATTTCGCCGCCAACAATCCTTGCTCGCCGCCGAAAAGTCGGCCCGACAATCCTCCGAAGCCGCCTTCGCTATCTATCAGGAAGGGGAAACCGAATTACAAACCGTGCTCGACAGCAACCGGTCTTGGTATGGCCTACAGGAACAGTTACTCCAAAGCGAACTGGCTTGGGCCACAGGCCATATTGCTTTGTACAAGGCGTTGGGGGGTGGATGGGACAGCAACTCTCAGTTTTGAGCCAAGGCGTGAGAAATAGCCCGACATTTGGGCTTAATTCAACAGCATTGCCCATCTAACCCCCCATTTGCAAACGGCTGATGGAGTGAATGCACTCCCTAAACCTCCGCCCTGTTGGAGTATCCGGCAAACAAGACAAATCACTGCAAACAGGCAAATCCATCCGGTAGATACCCTTTTCATAATCGCCAACCGCTCCTAGCCTGCCCAGCCAATTACTCATCACTGTATTTTCAGGAAGAACGAAGCCTCGAAGCGTCTGTATGCCTTTTACGCCCGCTAGGCGAAAAGGATATTCAGCTAACGTTTCAAGTTAACTGAATATCTTGCCCTTTCATTCCAGCTATCAAGTAACTCTTTGATGTTGAAAATGCTGTAACAAGTAATTATTTGATATTAAGAACGCTGTATCTGCCTATCCCTCACCGCCTGCAACACCCGGAACGCGCAGCCGACCAAATCTTTTTCGATCTCATGCTCCCAAAACCGCAAGGCCAGCCAACCTTGGCCTGAGAGTGCGGCATTGGCCGCGAGGTCACGGACGATGTTCTTGGTGAATTTATTCACCCAAAACACTTGATTGGATTTTGGCACGCGGCCGTGGATTGGGCAGCCGTGCCAGAAGCAGCCATCAATGAAAACAGCCACTTTGGCGGACGGAAAAACAATATCGGGCTTGCCAGGCAGTTTATTTTTTAGCCGGTAACGCAACCCGGCTGTCCAAAGCGCTTTCCGCAGCAACATTTCAGGTGAGGTTTCTGTTGAGCGGATGCGGCTCATCACCCAACTGCGCTCATCCGGGGAAAGCCGGTCAGCCATTCAGCCTTCGTATACCTCGTCTTGGGTAATCACCGCGAGCACCCAAGAGAAATGGCCTTCGCTGATTTTCGAGCCGCAGTAAGCGCAAACCCCGGTTTGTCCGACTTTGTCGGCGGGCGCTCCACAGGAAGGGCAAGATTTGAGATCATATTCTTGTTCGATTTTTTCCACCCCGGAGGTTCGCATGAATGTCCAATACTCGCTGAATTGGCGCGGCTTCTTAACCGAGCCGCCAAGGAGTTTGCCTTGTCCGTCAATGGTGTAGTCCAGACAGGATGCGAACACCCGAACAGTTAACGAATCGTAGAATTTGTCGATGTCAATCCTTGCTATATTTATTTTCTGAATAGCAATGTTTTCGAGTATATTCCGCCAGCCCTGCCTGGCATACTCGTCCATCCAGAAACCGTTAGATTCATATAGCCTGTCGGAAACTAAGTGGCGTGCCTTGCGCCAGTCACCACTGCTCCAAGCCGCATAGGTCGCCAGGAAATAGGGCTTGACCACCTGTTCGCAAAAGCCATTGAAGAAAGACGGCCAATCGCTGGCTCCTCCGTGCTTATGGATAAACTCCCATTGCTGGGTTTGCAGGCCGGCTTGCAAAACAGTAGTCAAATTCGTTCCGGCTTCCTCCGCATAACCGCCCGGATCTTCGGTTTTGAACGGCTGGCTGTCTATGACATCGAGTTTTATGACTTGCCATTGCTTTTCACCCGCATGAATGAATGAATGGCAATATTGGCATTCGCCTGCATCCGTGAAATCGGCTGGTGCGCCGCAAGAGGGGCAGGACAGGGTCCGCATTTGTTCCGGTTGCGGGGACAACAGCCCACTTTGGCGTCCGAACAACCAACGCTCCCGGTTGACTAGGCGGGCTTTCTCATGGGACTTGAGGTATTGCAGGCTTAGGTTGGACTCAAATTCTACGACAATGCTGTCGCTCGTTTCCCGCTCAAGAATATTGATGATCTTTGCTTTGCCGATGACGATGTCATGGATGCGCTGCTGCTGGTAAAACACATTGCCGGTGGTTTGATCGGCGATCACCTTGGATAGATAAGGGGACAGCAACCTGAATTGCTCAGAGCCTCTGTATGAATAAAATTTATGGTACAGCAGGCAAGCAAAATCGAGAAACAACACTTTGGAAAAATTGGCATCACGGGCCTTTAAAGCCTTTAATTTATCCTCAAGGCTCGCGTTCGTTTTGGCAAAATCTTCGGGCAGGGAAGCCCTAACGGTACTGGCAGGGCCAGAAAACGAACCCTGGCTCAATAGCCGTATCAACACATAGATGACGAGAAGTAGAACTAATATTTCAATCAGTAAGGTGGTTCTACCCTGATGCTCCACTGGCTGGCCGTAATCTGAGTGGGTGTATGGCATTCCTGAATTGCCGGAATAACCATAACCAGAGGATGAGGAACCTCCCCAATGCATGCCACCCGAACCGCCACCTCCCCAGCCGCCGCCACTTGACCGGCTAGAACCGCTGGAACTCCCACTGGAAGACCCGCTGCTGTAAGAATGGCCCCCGCCCATGCGAGCCTGCGACTCGGTGATAAAAAATAGATTCAACAAAATGCCCAAAAGCACTAAGCAAAGCCAACGGGAAGGCGGGAAGTGCCGGTCTATGCCCATAAATCAACTTCCAAATGATCCGGCAATTCGTTGGTGTCGCCCTCAACTTGGGGAATATACCGGCTGAACACCGCCAACAAGCCTTCCAGTTTTGCGATAAAGTCAGCGGCTGGGCTTTTCGCGTGGAAGACACCTTGAAAATCGTGCTGGATAGTTTGCCATTCCGTTGGCGGAATAGCAGACTCCACCCCACGGTCGGGAAGTATCACAATTTGCCTTTCCCAAACGGCGATGAATATCAACATGCCTGTCTTGTCGCGAGTATGCTGGATGCCCCCTTTTTGAAAACAAGCCCGCGCCATGATTTCAGCCGTTTTCGCTAGCCGTTTTCTCCCGACTAACCGCCTTAGCAAGAACGGAATGCCGCCGGTCAATACCGCGCCTAGCACGAAGCCCAAAACGGTGCCTGCATAAATCATCCAATCTTCGTAAAAATCCGGGGAAAACCTGAAATAGCTCAATGCCACAAAAGCGAGTGTGGCACCTACGGCCAAAGGATATTCCGCATAGCCTTGGATGCGGTCTTTAACGATCACCACCAATTCAGCGTGTGACTGGCTTTCGATCTGGGCAATGACCTTGCCAATCTTGGCGCGAGTTTCATCGTTAAAATGGTTTGTCATAAAGCGTTTTCAACATCAAATTATTACTTGATAGGGCCTAGGGTTGTGCTAAATATTTTTTCAAGCAGAGATTGTTTGAAAATTAATTCTTAATAAAATTTAATAAATCCATTAACTCTCCCGACAGGCCTAAATCCTTTAATATTCGAGCTAGTTCAGATTTATGATTATTTAATTTAATATTGTTAACACCTGTTATTTCCTCTATTTTTTTACTAAATAGAATAAAAAAATAAGCTTTTGCACTTGCGAACTTTTGAACTGAATTACTATTTTTGATGAATTGTAAAAAAAAATCAAATTTCATTTCTATTGTTCTTTCAGATATTGAAGAATTTTTTAGTCTGTGTTTAATTCTATCTTTTACTTCATCACAGGATATAGTTGACTCTAAAAACCCTTTGGATTTATCAAAATACCGAATTGTCAAGTTAGCTGCGCCTATTTTCTCTAAGCACTGAAAAATCTGATTTAATATAGAAGTCACATAGGCTATCAAACTTTCTCTGTCATATATATCAGAAATAAGTTTTCTTAAATCTGTATATTGTGCAGATTTTCCACACAAAAACTCAGCTAAGACAGCCGGCTCTATAAAATAGTTCTCTAATGTATAACGTTCGAAAAATATAAACAACCTACCTTCATAACAGAGATTATTTCTTTCCTTCTCAACATCTTCATCCATCCTCAAATCTCTATCTATAACACCATAAAAACGCTTATCATCTTTTAAGT
Source organism: uncultured Methylococcaceae bacterium (assembly GCA_903934875.1). Lineage (GTDB taxonomy): Bacteria > Pseudomonadota > Gammaproteobacteria > Methylococcales > Methylococcaceae > Methylumidiphilus. Next base: position 6,035 of record CAIZPP010000304.1, on the reverse strand, counting down.
GGATGACACATTGCTCTACTGAACGCTTTACTTCCTCACAATCACCTGTCCTGATAAACTTGAAATATTCTTCTCCATATAATATATTAAAAATAGCTTGATCATCATAGCCTTCTACAAATATACTCTTTCTTGTGCCAGCGTTCATAATATCATTTCTTAATGAAGCAGGTAAAAAACTATACTTTTCATCGCTACTCAATTTAAAATCATTTACCATTTACAACACCACATCAGTTAAATCAATTAATCCTTTATCTTCAAAACTTTTCCAAATTATTTCAGAATGAGATGATACAATAATTTGGCATCCTTTATCTATTTGAAGCTGCTTAAGAAGCCGCATAACTTTTTCTTGAAACTCAGGATGAAGACTTTCATCAATTTCGTCTATTAGAAAAATCGCATTATTAGATGCTCTAAAATACAATTGGCTAGCGATAATAAGCAGACTTTCTTCACCTGTACTTAATAAATCCAGCGTATGAATATTACCTGTATTTGTTTTGATCAACACTTGGAAGCTGGGCCGATCAACCTTATCAATTACTTTTCCAATCAAAACATGTTTATTCACCCAGCCTGTAAATTCTTTAAACTTATCTTCATAAGCATAATCGTAATAAATAAGTATTTTCTTTAGATCATCCTTTTTTGGGTTATATCTTTGTACAATTTCGTAAGTCTTTTCGTATTTTGGAATAGATGTATAACGAATATCCTGAATTTCCCTATCATGAGCATTGAGAAAATACACAAATGGTAAATTATCATGTACTGTTGATTTTTTGGAAAAGAATTCGTTAATATTATTTAATGTTGGAAAATCATCTAATCCTATTTTAAAATTCTCTCTATCAACAATCTGTTTACTGTCACGTACACTTTCGATCTGTTCAAATATTACCGTAAAATCCTCTTTATCTTTCGGAGATTTTACTATTCTGTTCTCGAAATTTAGAATCATCTCTTTTAATTCATTTTCAATAATAAATGCCTGACTTATAGTATTATCTTTTATAATCTGAGATTGATCACCTAATACCAAAGACAAAATTTTTTCATCAAGTAACAAATCTAATTGTACAAAATCTACCCTTGTTAAAATATTTGGCTTTAACCTATCAAATAATATGTTTGACATAGATAAATCTGGAGTGATAAAATTAATAATATTTAAAATTAATTCCATCACTGTCGTTTTTCCAGAGCCATTAACTCCAGCCAAGCAAATAATATCTTGAAATTTCCCTTGGTGTGTAAAATCTATCAGGTTGCTTTTGAATACACCGCAGTTCTTTATATATAATCTCAGTACTTTCATTTTTTTTCCATTAAAAATCTAACTTCGTATTATTCTATAGGGCGCAATAGCGAAGTGCCCCGCATGATTAAACATCGCACCAGACGCAATACGCGGCAAGTTGTTATTCCGGTCTTTCGCTGGCTATTGTTTCATGTACATCAGCTTGTGCGTATCAAACCCTAGGTTTTTTGCCTTGGTAACCAGTTGACCCAGTACGGTATCCGCTAGCTTAGGTGTCCTAGACAGTATCCACAAATAGGAATAGTCTGAGCCACAAACTAGTGAATAGGAATAATTATCATCTAAGCTGATAATATTATAGACACCATAGAAAGGGCCGAAAAAGGAGACCTTCAGCCGCCCTTCCGTAGCTGGGCCGACGAAAAAGGCTTTGCCTTCAGCCTCCTTCCAGCGCTGCCCTTGCGGGTCGTAGCCCCGGTTCAGGACACGCAAGCCACCGTCTTCGCGCAAGCTATATTGGGCGGTAACTTGTTGCAGGCCGGTTTCAAAGGCATTGTCCAATCGGGCGACCTCATACCAAGTTCCAAGGTAACGGCTGGCATCAAAGCCTTGCACTGGTTTGACATTATCCGGGATGCCCACACAGCCGGAAATTAGAACCGTGAGTGTCGCTATTAAAATAATTCTAATCATGGGCTGCTCCTTACTGCGTTGCTTGGTCACTTTATAAAAGATTAATTTCAATGAAGAGCAACCTCGCTTCAATGCTTTCCTCAGACATAATGACCTCTGCAAAATACTTTAGCTTTGTTGCATCCTTTAGAATATATTCCAGAACAAATAATGCGTAAACAAAGCGCTGTATCAGCATAGCATTGTCAATCCGACTGATTCGTTGATACAGTGGGTTGCCCCTTCCATTCTTCTGGCTTTGGGTTTGGGCGATTTAACCAAACTTTTGCGTCACTCCCAATTGGAGAGCCACCGCTACAATTGTTGTCGATAAAGTCTTCCATAAGTTTTTTTATTTGATTGTAAAAAGTTTTATAAGACTGTATTGAACCCCTCAAATTGTGGGTGGCCCAAATAGATGCCCTTGGCGCTCCCCGCATTGGCATGGGCTTTGCGGAAGGCCTCGGAGTGCGTCCATGCCGCGAAGGCTTCGGGAGTCTCCCAGATTGAATGAGAGGCAAACAACGTGTATTCTTCATTGCTAGAGCCTTGCAGCAAATGGAATTCCTTGAAACCTGGAACATCGTCCAAGTGCGATTCCCGGTTTCTCCAGATTTCAATGAATTCGTTTTCACGGCCTAGGGCGATTTTGAAACGGTTCATAGCAATAAACATAGCGGCTCCTGATATTCGATTAATGTATAAAATACGCCTAACGGGATTCAGCTAAGGTTCCCGCTTACCCTCATCAATCATATTAATGACCAAAAGGCCGGCAAAGCCAGCCAGGGAGCCATTGACAAATATCCAATAGGGAAGCGTGACCAATCCAAGGCCCGGAAGTTTGGCACCCGTTGCCATAGACCAGACTACAGCGGCAAGGGCAGAAATCACCGTGCCCAGTGCCCCGACGTTGAACCCGTAGAAAAAACCACGTTCGCCGGAGACGCGTGCCGCGCTGTAGCCGGAAATTAAACAGGTTGCCACGCCGAGCATTTGGCTGACGGCGAACATCGAGCCGCCTTCGCCCATATCCAGCCTATTTTTCAACAGCGGCAAGATTAATATATGGATTACGTAAAGCAAGGCAAAAACCGCCGTGCCTATAATGATAGCCCTTGGATTCACAGTGTTCATAGCTAATTCTCTCTAGGGATGATATCCCTTCTGACATTTTCATTCTAGTAACCGTTGCAAAGTTTGCTGGCGGGCTTTCAATTCAGTGGATTCCCATAACGTGATACGGCGGCCACCACGGTAAAACTGTGCGAAAACAGCCCCGTCTTCGCTAGCCGTAAGGCCTGAGTGTCGAATCAGGACCACATAGCCTTGATCGTTGGCGTTTATCCACTCCAGCAACTTTTCCTTCTCTCCAATTTCGACCAAAGGGTGCTGCAAACGCCCAAGAAAGTTAAAGTCGCCGTTGTATTTTCCCCAATAGGCGATGGGTGCCCCCTGTTTTTCCAAAGCAGACAATCTGTCTGCAAACGCCTGCATAGAATAATAAGGCCAGCCCGCCTGAAGAAAGATCAAGTGCGCACCTAACATCAAACCCAGCATTGCGACGGTCACAACACGCACACCGGTTACCCCGCTGGCGGGAGGCAATGCCAGTAAGACAGGCCCTATGCCCAATATCATTAATTTGACTGGCAGCGGGGTTTTTAACGCAATTTCAGCAGCTTCCTCAGTAGTGAGAATCACACCAAACAATGGCAGCAATAGAAACAACAGCATTAATAAAGCCACCAATATCCCGAATGGAATTTGGTCTTTGCGCATGACGCAGGGTCTGGCCAAAGTCAGGGTTCGGCTTGCAAGCAAAGCCAAAACTGGAAATAACGGCAGAAGGTAATGGATTTGTTTGCCGCTAATTAATGAAAAAATCGCCAGTGCGGATACACTTTGCACTAAGCAAAAACGCAGGCCGGAATCAAGGACCGAGACCTGCGCTGACCGCCATAGAGGGGGCCATGCAGACCAAGGCAGGCAAGCCATAGGCAGCATGGCGAAATACCACCAAAATGGCCGCTGATGGGCGAAGGAGTTGCTGATGCGCCCCGCAGTCTGGCCCCAAAAAATCATCCTTCGATATTCTTCCCCGCCGGCGAGACCGGCGGGCACGGCCCAAGCCAAGACCAGCAGCGCAGCCAGCAAAACCGCAGTCAGGATAAAACCGTACCAACAGCGCCAGCCAACTTCCGCTTGCGGGTTTAGCCAGCATGGGGCTAACAGGGCCGTTGGCAATACCATGACGAGTATCGCCGGTCCCTTGGATAGCACACCTGCCGCCAAGGCCAATGCGACCAACATAGAACTGTGGTGGATTTCACCCCGGGCAGCGCGGACGATACCGTAAAGCCCTAGCAAGGTAAAAAAACCTGCAAGCATATCATAGAGGGTGAGCATGGTCCACAGAGACCAAACAGGCAAAGCAAGCAGTAGCAAGGGAGCCATCTTCGGGCTGCTTTCGTCATCCGGCCACAATTGGCGGGACAGTTTGGCGGTGAAAAACATACTGCCCAAGGCGAACAAGGGCGCGACTAAGCGGGCACTCCATTCACTGACGCCGAACAGCAGCCATAACAGATGAATGCACCATTGCAACAGTGGCGGTTTGTGGCTGTAAGGCAAGCCGTTAAGGTACGGCACCAAGAAATCACCCCGCTGCCACATATCCCACGCCACTGACACCACACGGGTTTCATCAACCGGGATCAAAGGGCGGCAAAACAGTCCCATCAACACCAAGGCCAGCCAGATGATGAAATAATCGGTTAGGAAAATGCGGATGGGCATGTCATACAGCGTTTTCAACACATCAGTTATTTATTAACTAAACGGCTATCCACATAAGCTGCAACGAGATGTTGAATCAGATTGTAACAAATTATTGGCAACATGACAGTTGGATGGTCTGACAGGCTCAATGATGCGAGAACCAGCCCCGTCCCATTATTATTCATGCCAAGCCCAAACATTAGGGAGGATTTGTCAGATGGGGTGCTATCTTGTAATTTAGCAATAAAACTGCCTGACAAAAATGCAAACACACATAAACTGCCGGTGATGATACTGATGGCTATTAAAAAATCCCAATCAGGTTCCACTAGCACTTGTGGCAGCACAAGGGACGCATTGGCATAATTGAGCAGTAAAAGATTAACCAGATTGATGTCTTTTATCGGTTTTTTGATTGTTTTGGCCGCCTTTTCAGGCAAAATAAAATGCGATAAAACGCCAAGGCTGGTTGGCAATAACACCGAAATGAATAAAAACGCCCCCGTGCCCTGACCGGCAATCTCGTGTAAGTCGTCTGCGTAGTCACCGTTTGCCATCAAACCGATAGCATGCAGTCCAAACGGTGTAGTGACAGGACTCAGCAAGGTCGAAAATAAAACCAAGCCCAAACTCAAGGCGAGGTTGCCATTTGATTTCTGCGCCCATGCCGTTGAAGACGCGGCGATTGGCATTGAGGCGATCAGAGCAAGTCCAACCAGAATGTTTTGCACTTCATCGGGATTATGCCAGAATCGCATCAGCGTGGAAATAAAAAAGGTAAATCCAATCGGAATCACTAGGTTTGCGGCTAAACCATAGACCAATAGCTTTGGATTTTTTAGGAGGTTTCTCATTTCCCCTTTATTGATACCCAAACCTGCATTGAATAGTAATGCCGATAGCATTAAAAGCGGCATTGATATTTTTACCGTGCTGCCGTCAAAAAACACAAACCTCCCAAAGTCAACGCCTCTAATCCAGAGTCCACATTGTGGCAATAATCCAGCGATTGCATAAGACAGAATTATGCAATAGAAAAATCTTTTGTGAATAAATTGCAGCGTTTTCAACATCTAATACAGCGTTTTTAATATCGAATAGTAACTTGTTAAGTTATATTGTTTTGCAAAGCAATTCACACAATGGGTGGTTTGATTGAGTGCCCTTATTATTTTTCTTTGTTAATATAAAAACGCTGTAGCTGTTGTAACCGTTCAGTATAGTGGACCCTTACGTCAAGACAGTTTACTGCCTAATTTAAGATGGTAACCGTATCACTTGCAGCGGAACGGCGCTGCCCCGATTCGACTTCTGT